>JACRMK010000051.1 GCA_016235055.1 Chloroflexota bacterium
ATTCTTAGGGGAGGTGCGCGGCGGCTGCGCCGCCGCGCACCTCCCCGTTAGCTTTTCCCCTTCTCCCCCGCGCGCGCGGGGGAGAAGGGGCAGGGGATGAGGGGGCATATTGGCAGCCGACTCCAAAATGAGAATTGCTGGCAATAGTTAGCACGGATTACAATCGGCGACGGCGGCTTTGACACGACCGGAGCGGGCGGCTATACTGGCGGCAGATTTTCTGCGCGAGGAGAGTGCATGAACGTGGAACTGGTAGCGGCGATTGCGCCGATCCATCGCCAACTGGCAATTTCGGGCATCCTGTACATGGGCGCCGCCGGGCTCATCGGAATCACTATGTGGGTGCGCCGCAAGCCGCAGGACGCGAACTACCGCGGTATCCTGAGCATTGGGTGGGTGCTCGGACTGGTGATCGGCGCACTGGGGCTGATCATGCTGCTGGCAGGCGCCAACCCGCGCGACCCGATCCACATTCTGTACGGCATCGTGACGGCGATCTCGGTGCCGGGCATGGGCGCCTGGCAAATCCAGCGAGGGCACAGCGACCTGGTCAAGCCGCGTTTCTACGCGATCACGGCGCTGTTCGTGATGGGCGTGATGATCCGCGGGATGATGACGGCATCGTAGGTACGCACCGAAAGAAAAACAACCGCCCGCCAGGGAACATGTTCCCTGGCGGGCGGTTGTTTTTTCGATTCACCTACCCATTTCGCCTAAACATCAATCGCGAGGCTTTTTCCTGGGCGCACTCCGGGATGGCGCGCGCTGTTTGCTCGAAGCCGCCCGGCGTGATTTGGCCCGCTTCTCTTCGTACTCATAGGGACCGAGGAAACGATCTCCGTTGAAATGAATGAGGTGCGACGGAGATTCGGCAACCCACACATCAGTTTCCCAAGCGATGTCCTGGAAATACTTACGCATCGTGCGATACGTTGCGAATGCAGTCACGAAAACCAATGGAGCTCGACTGGAGGCAAACAGCGCTTTCAATTCATTATGACGCTTGAGATCAATAGGGCCATGGCTGGTTACCGCTTCGATCAGGACAAGCCAGTTGCGCTGCGCGAAGTACACAATTACATCAGGCATCTTGGTGTGATCGTCGAGGACTACGCCAAGTTGAGCTAATCGCTCGTGTTCGTGCAGTTTGTGTTTTTGACTCGCATCGCCGAGATATAGCACCTCCCCGCCGGGTGTATAACGAGAGCAAAACTCCTCGATGATTTGTTTGATCAGCGAGTTGTTACGGGACATAAGTCAAAGCCTCCCATGCGAACCGATCAAAGGGGCATTACCGCAACAGGGCCTCTATTTCAAAGCGATACGGATGTCATTCACGAGTGCGGCGGTGTCGAGGTCGGCGCGGAAGTTGGAGCGCTGCAAGCCGTCACGGTCGATGACGATGACGCGCGACTGGTGGCTCAGCGCGCCCAGCGACACGCCCGGCGTAACCGCGATGAAATACGACTTCCAGACGGGCGCTAACTGCTCGCGCGCGCCGATCAGGTAGGTCAACTGGCTTTCGACGCGATGCGCCTTGAGGAACTGCGCAACCACCGGGGCGGTATCGCCGACCGGGTCGAGTGAGACGGCGACCCAGCGCACATTGGCGGCATCGCCGCCCAACTGGTCGTTGGCGGCGCGCAGGCGTTCCGCAATCAGCGGGCACTCGTCGGGGCAGTTGGCGTACAGGAAAGTCAGCACCACCGCGCGGCCCTTCTGCTCGGAGAGGCGGAAGGGCCGGCCGGCCGCGTCGGACAACGCGAAGTCCGGCGCGGGGTCTTTCTCCAGGTTCGTGCCTTGCAACTGCGGCGCGGGCGCGCAAGCGGCCACAATAAACAGGAGAAGCAATCCAAAAACCCTCCGGGTCGTGAAAACTCGAAGGGTTTGCGTTATGTGAGCTATGCGCATGGCGTGTTAGCGAATAACCGCCGCGTCGATGACCATCGCGAGGAACAGCAGCGCGAGGTAGTAGTTCGAGTACTTGTACAGCCGCCGCGCGGTCGATTTTTCGCCGTCGCGCCAGAGGCGGAACGCGAGGTACAACAGCCAGCCGCCGAGCAGCACCGCGCAGACGAGGTAGAAGTTGCCGAGCGCGAGGAAGGTGTACGGCAGGAGCGTCACGACGAACAGCAGCACCGTGTAGAGCAACGCTTGCCAGCGCGTCTCCGCGCCGCCCCAGATCGCCGGCATCATCGGCACGCGCGCGCTGCGATAGTCCTTCTCGATCAGCAGCATGAGCGCCCAGGTGTGTGGCGGCGTCCAGAGGAAGATGATCGCGAAGAGGTAGAGCGCCAGCAGGTTGATGTCGCCGGTCACGGCAGCCCAGCCGACGAGCGGCGGGATGGCGCCCGCGCCGCCGCCGACGACGATGTTCTGCGGCGTCATGTATTTCAGGGCGGTGGTGTACAGCACGGCGTAGTAGATGATCCCCGCCAGCGCCAGCAGCGCCGCGAGCCAGTTCACGAAGAAGCCGAGCAGGATCTGCGAGAGCACGCACAACACCAGCGAGAAGACCAGCGCGGAGCGCGCCGGCACGCGCCCCGAGGGGATCGGACGGCGCGCCGTGCGGTCCATTTGCTTGTCGAGGTTGCGGTCGTACCACGAGTTGAAAGCGTTGGCCCCGCCGGAGGCGCACGCGCCGCCGATGAGTGTGAAAATGAAGACCGGCCAGGGCGGCATGCCGCGCTGGGCGATCAGCATGGCCGACAGCGTCGTCATCAGCAGCAGCGCGACGATGAACGGCTTCGTCAGCAGCAGGTAGTCGCCGGCAACTGAGCGCCAGGTACGCGGGCGCGCCTCGCGCCCGAGGCGCATGGAGGTGGTCAGATCATCCGGCTCGCCGCGGGGGGCGACCGGCGGGTCAGCGGCCGGGAGCGGATGGGGAGACGGGTTGACCAAAATTGACTCCCGAACGCGCGGCGCCCGTTGCGGGTTGATCGCCCAGGCACTGCCAGGCGATGACGACCAGCACGAACATGCCGCCCCAGACGGCGGCGGCCATGAGCAGGTGCAAAGCGTTCCAGAACGGGGTAAACAGGGACAGGACATTGATCGCGCCGATGACGATCTGCCCGAAGAACAGGCCGATGGCCCACTGCACGGCGAGGCGCAGCGGCGGCAGGCTGCGGCTGGCACGCAAAGTCTGCACCAGCGTGTAGATGAGCAGGATGCCCAACGCGGCCGCGATGTAGCGATGCGAAATATTGACGAGCTGATTCACGTTTTGCGGCAACAGGCTATCGCTGCACAGCGGCCAGCCCAGGCACGCGATGTTGGACTGCGTGCCGGTGACGACGGTGCCACTGAACAGCAGGATGTACACGGCGACGGCGCTGGCGAGAATCAGGCGGCGCAGGCGCGGGTTAGACTGCGGTGCGACGCCCACCCACGGGCGGTAGACCGAGAGCACGACCAGCAGGATCGCCGACCAGATCAGCAAGGCGTTGGCCAGGTGAATGCCGACCAGCGCGGCGGGCAGGCCGAAGATGACGACCAGGCCGCCCAGCACAATCTGCACGACCAGCAGCACGGCGGCCAGCCAGGCGCTGCGCAGGATCAGCGTCTGGGCGCGGTAGCGCAGCGTCGTCCAGATCGCCAGGATGAGAATCGACGGCGCGACGAGCGTGTTGGTCAGGCGGTGCGTCCACTCGATCCAGACGCGCAGCTCGAACGGCGGGATGACGCTGCCATAGCAGAGCGGCCAGTCGGGGCAGGCGTCGCCCGAACCGGTGACGCGCACGACACCGCCGATCACGATCAGCACAAAGGTGATGACGGCGGTCCAGAGGCTGAACAGGCGGAAGGCCCGGGATGTTGGAAGCATAGCGCTATTCGTGCTAGCGGATTTCGCCCGCTTTTTCCTTTCCCTCGAACCAGACGAAAAACACGACGGTCAGCGCCCCCAGGTAAATGAAGGCGCCCGGCAGCCACATGATCAGCCCGGCGATCTGCTGGTCTTCCAGCGCCGACACATCGGCGATGCGCGGCGCGGCGGCATAGGTTTCGTACAGCACGCCCGGCGCAAAGGTGATGAACGCGCCGAGGATGGTGGGAACGATCGACAGGAAGAACAGGTACAGGATCTGCGCCGGATACGGCAGGCGCGGCAGTTCCGGGAGCGGGCTGCAGACCGGCCACCAGGCCAGTAGTGCGGTCGCCATGAAAAGCAGGTGCTCCAGGATATGGAACGGCGGCGACTTGAGCGCGCCGTCGTACAGGGCTGGCTCATGCCAGCCGGCAAACACGCCATTGAAGATGAGGTAGGCGGCGATCGCGCTGGTCAGCACGCGCAGGACGGGCAGCACCAGCGGCACGCGCAGCAGCGGGCGCAGCATCCAGCCGGGGATGGCGAGCAGCAAAGCCGGCGCCATGATCAGCGTGAGCAGCAGGTGCTGGACCATGTGCGCCATCAGCAGGTATTTATCCGAGAGCTCGTCGAGCGGCGAGAGCAGCGCAACCGCCGCCGCGCCAATCGCCACCGCGAAGAAGGCGATCCGGCGGCGCGATAGCGGCGACGATCCGGGGAAACGGTCGCGCCACTCCGTCGTAGCCAGGACGTACACGGCAATCAGGATGCCGAGACCCAGCAGAATAGTTGGTTCGAAGTTCCAGAACATAAGGCAGGGGAAATTATAAACCCGTTTGCGCTGCCGTCGAAAGTGCACGGCACGCAAACGGGTTTGTCGTTGAACGGGACGCGCGCCGGCCGGGCGCTACGTGGCCCAGTTGATGTTCAGCACGAACGTGAACGCGCCGATCAGCAGCAGCGCGCAGAGCAGGCCGGCCAGCAGCAGGTTGCGGAAGGCCGGGCTGTCGAAGCGCAGGTGCATATACACCCCGGCCACCAGCACCGCCTTGCCGGTTGCAAACAGAATCAGGGCGGGCAGCTTGAGCAGCGGCAAGCCGATGATCGCAAACAGGCCCGGCTCCAAGCCCGGAACAAACGGGATGCCGCCGATGGCGAATTCGATAAACGTCATGACGCCCAGAATCACGAAGGTCACGACATAGAGCCGGGTGCGATCCGGCGCGTTTGAATGCGGTTCCATAATCGCGTTTCCTCCCGCCTACTTCAGCAGATAGACGATCATGAAGATGACGACCCAGACGAGGTCCACGAAGTGCCAGTACAGGCCGATGATCTCGACGGCCAGCGGGAACTCCCTGGTGAAGCCCTGAACCTTGCCGCGGAAGGCGGCATACAGCAGCAGGAAGACGCCGATGGCGACGTGCATGCCGTGGAAGCCGGTCAGCACGAAGAACGAGGCGCCAAACTGGTTGGCGCTCAACGACAGGCCCTCCCGGATCAGACCGGCATACTCGTTGATCTGAACGCCGAGGAAGAGGCTGCCGAGCGCGGCGGTGGCCAGGATGAACGTGAAGAACTTGCGGCGATTGCCGCGTTCCGCGCCGTCCAGCGCCAGCACCATCGTCAGCGAGCTGCAGAGCAGGACGAGTGTGTTAACGGCGACAATGAACGCCGAGTCGGGATGGTTGAGCAGTTCATGGGCGAACGGCGGGTTGACGGTGTCCTTGCCGCGGAACGTCAGGTAGGTCGCGATCAGCGACGCGAACAGCATGACCTCGGAGCCCATGAAGGTCCACATGCCGAGCTTTTTGCTGTCCACGCCGAGACTGCCGACGGAATGGTTGGAAGGGGTGCTATTCTCCATCAAGTCCTCTCGTGTCGGGGTCGCCGGCGGCGGGATGACGCCGCCGGCAGACGCCAATCCGTTATTTGCCGGCGCTGACTTCGTTCTGCCAGTTCATGGCGGCGAACAACACGATCACTACACCCAGCAAGACGACGACCGGGTTCACCGACATGTCACCGATGGCCCAACTCTCAGCCAGATCCTTCATATACAACATGCCGGTCATGGCGACCATGACGCCGAAGGCCAGCACCATCGGCCAGATCGACGGCGATGGCAGGTGGATATGCTCGGGCGCGCCCATTTCGAGCGCCGCTCCGCTGTCGCCTTGCCCGCCGTGTTTATGGTCCCAGTACGGGCGGCGGCTGCCAACGATCGGTGTGGTGGCGAAGTTGTAGGCCGGCGGCGGCGACGAGGTCGCCCATTCGAGCGTGGCGCCATCCCACGGATCGTTGCCGGCGACTTCGCCGCTGCGCAGGCTCTTCAGCACATTGAACAGGAACAGCAGCGCGCCGGCGCCGATCAGGTATGCGCCAAACGTCTGAATCAGGTTCCAGGTGTCCCAGCCCATGTCGCCGTAATAAGTATAAATGCGGCGCGGCATGCCCAGGATGCCGAGCAGGTGCATCGGCAGGAAGGTGAGCGTGATGCCGGTAGTCCACAGCACGAAGTGCGTCTTGCCCAGCGCCTCGCTCAACAGGCGGCCGGTCATCTTCGGGAACCAGTAGTAGAAGCCGGACATGATGCCGACCAGCGCGCCGCCGACCAGCACATAGTGCAGGTGGCCGACGACGAAGTAGGTGTCGGTGATCTGGTAGTCCACCGGCGGCGAGCCGAGGAAGACGCCGCCGATACCGCCGATGACGAACATGCCGATGAAGCCGATGGCGAACAGCATGGCCGTGCTGTAGCGGATGTTGCCGCCCCAGAGCGTGCCGATCCAGTTGAAGATCTTGACGCCCGTCGGGACGCCGATCAGCATGCTGCCGAGCGAGAAGGCGGCGTTGACGATGGGCGGCATGCCGACCGCGAACATATGGTGCGCCCACACGGTGAAGCCCAGGAAGCCGATAGCGATGCCGGAATAGGCGACGAACGAGTAGCCGAAGATCGGCTTGCGCGCGAAGGTCGGCAGGACCTCGGAGATGATACCCATGGCGGGCAAGATCATGACATACACCTCGGGGTGGCCGAAGAACCAGAACAGGTGCTGCCAGAGCAGCGGATCGCCGCCCATCTTGGCGATGTAGAAGTTCGTGCCGAGGTTTCGATCGAAGAGCAGCAGGATCATTGCGATGGAGACGCTCGGCAGGGACAGGACCAGCAGGAACGAGGTGACGACCGTCATCCAGACGAACAGCGGCATGCGGTTGATCCGCATGCCCGGCGCGCGCAGGTTGAGCGCGGTGACGATGAAGTTGATCGCGCCGAGGGTGGACGAGACGCCGAGCATCTGCAGCCCGAGCACCCAGAAATCCATGCCGTGGGTGACCGAGTAGTTGCTCTCGGTCAGCGGGGCGTACGAGAACCAGCCGGCGTTCGGCGCGCCGCCCAGCAGAAACGAAGCGTACATGAACAGGCCGCCGAACAGAAACGTCCACAAGGAAAGGGCGTTCAAGCGCGGGTACGCCATGTCGCGCGCGCCGACCATGATCGGCAGGAAGTAGTTGCCGAAGCCGGCATTGAACGGCATGACGGCCATGAAGACCATGGTCGTGCCGTGCATGGTGAACAACTGATTGTACAGGTCAGGCGCAATGAGCTTGAGGTTCGACGCGCCCAACTGCGTGCGGATCAGCAGCGCCTCCAGACCTCCGACCAGCAGGAATACGAAGGAGGCGCCAAGATACATGACGCCGATCCTCTTGTGATCGACGGTCGTCATATAGTCGATGACCGTGATCAAGAAGCCGGTCAGCCCTTCCGGCTTCTTGCGGGTTCGGGGCAACGTGCCCACGTGTGCGGCCATAGTGCATTCGCTCCCTTTTGGCTAGACGTTCGCTTCCAGCGCGGCCCGCGGATGGGCGGGACCCGGCGGAAGAAGGGTTATTTCAAGCTCGTCAGATACTCGACCAGCGCGTCGATATTCGCGTCGGCGTTGCCGCCCCAGCCGGCGACGATCTGGCGCATGGTGCCGGCCATCAAATTACCGGGCTTCACATCGTCCGGATTGTGCAGCCAGCGCGACAGGTTGTCTTTCGTCAGCGGCAGGCTGCCGCCCGCGATGGTGGTGCGGCTGCCAAGGTGCGTCAGGTTCGGGCCGATCTTGCCCTCGGTGACGGCTGCAACACCGCCCGCGTTGTGACAGGCCAGACAGCCCGCAGTGGCGAACAACTGCGCGCCCTGCCTGGCCTTGTCGGTCGCCGGGGCGGCGGCGGGCTTCTTCTGATTCTCGATCCAGGCGCTGAAATCCTTGTCCACCATGACGTGGAAGCGCATGTTGGCGTGCTGCGCGCCGCAGAACTCGGCGCACTGCCCGGCAAACTCGCCCGTCTCCTTCGGCGCGACGAAGTAGAAGCGGTTCACATGGCCGGGCACCAGGTCCATCTTGCCGCCCAGTTGCGGCGCCCAGAAGCTGTGAATCACATCGACGGATTCGAGCGTGTAGTTGACGACCGCGCCGGCCGGCACGTGCATGTCGCTGCCGACGCTGACGATCTGGCCATCGGCGGTCTTGTAGTCCGGGTACTGGAACTCCCACCACCACTGGTGGCCGACGACGCGCACGTTCACCTGCGGGCCGCTGGCGGCGGCCGCCGGCACGTTGTGCACGACGGTCAGCGTCTGCAGGGTCAGGAAGAAGATGACGCCGAGGATGACGGCCGGGATGATGGTCCAGCCGATCTCGAGCGACGTGTTGCCGTGCAACTGCTCCGGCACACCCCAGGAGTGATCGCGCGAGCGGAAGCGGAAGACCGAATAGAAAAGCAGCGCCTCGACGATGAAGAAGACCACCACCGCCGTCCAGAAGATCGGCTCGAACAGGTTGAAGATCGCCGTGGCATTGCTTGTCTTCGGCGCCAGCGTCGTCTGCGGGATTTCGGGTATGCAGGCGGATAGTGACAGCAAACCGCCTGCCAGAAGTGCGGCAGGCTTCAGAAAGTTGAGTCGGCGAAAAGGCATGTCCCCCCTCCGTGCACCTATCGCTGTAGTGCGGTTAGTAATTTGGAATGCGCGGAATTATACACCAATTCGGATTGCGCGCAAGAAACAGAGCGCGCAGACGGCAATTCTCATTTTGGAGTCGGCCGCCATTGTGCCCCCTCTCATCCCCTGGCCCCTGCTCCCCCGCGCGCGCGGGGGAGCAGGGGAAAAGCTAACGGGGAGGTGCGCGGCGGCGTAGCCGCCGCGCACCTCCCCTAAGAATCTCGCCCCCTCCCAACAAAGTTGGGAGGGGGTCGGGGGGAGGGCAACGCCGCTTACTTGTCGAGCGCGCTTGCGTGACAAGCACCAGGGGGCCAGTTCATAGCAAGCCGGCATTGGGAAATACGCGTCCAAAGGCAAATTGCGAATTGCTGCCGTCGCTCGCGCTAATTTGTTGGTGCGGCGGCATTCTGCTATACTATTTAACGCAACTGCGGGCGTGGTGTAGCGGCCTAACATGCAGCCCTGTCAAGGCTGAGATCGCGGGTTCGAATCCCGTCGCTCGCGCCAGAATGTGCAACGCCGTCCTGAAAAGGGCGGCGATTGCTTTTTAGTACTTCAGTAGGGCTCGCGCCGCCTCGGCGATCTTCTGCCGGTTGGGGCGGTAGGCATCCTCCAGCGGCGGTGTGTAGGGCACGGGCGTATCTGGCGCGGCCAGGCGTGTGATCGGGCCGTCGAGGCTTTCGAAGGCGTGCTGGCTGATCAGCGCGGCCACCTCGCCGCCGATGCCGCCGGTCAAGTTGGCCTCATGCACGATGAGCGCCTTGCCGGTGCGCCGCACGCTCTCGAGTACGGCCTCGGTGTCGAGCGGCTTGAGTGTGCGCAGGTCGAGCACCTCGACATTCCAGTCCTCCGCTGCGAGCGTGTCGGACGCGGCCAGTGCTTCGGAGACCATCGCGCCGTAGGTGATGATGCTCAAATCCGCGCCGCGGCGCACGATGGCCGCGCTGCCGAGTGGCACGAGACCATCCTCGCCGTCCGGCACGGGGCCGCGCAACGAGCGGTACAAGAACTTGTACTCAAAGAAGATGACCGGGTTCGGGTCGCGGATCGCGCTGATGAGCAGACCGCGCGCATCGGCCGGTGTCGCTGCCGCGACGACCTTCAAGCCGGGCACGTGTGCGAACCACGCTTCCGGGTTCTGTGAGTGGAACGGCCCGCCGCGCAGGCCGCCGCCGCTTGGCGCGCGGATGACGATCGGCACGGCCGAGCCCCAGCGGTAGTGGTTCGTGGCGGCGAACTGCACGATCGTGTCGAAGCCGGTCGAGATGAAGTCGGCAAACTGCATTTCGACCACCGGCCGCAATCCCATGAACGCCATCCCGACCGCCGCGCCAATCAGGCAGGCCTCCGACATCGGCGTGTCGATCACGCGCTCGCCGCCGAACTCCTCAAATAACCCTTGAGTCAGCTTAAACGCGCCGCCATAGATGCCGACGTCCTCGCCGATGACCAGCACGCGCGGGTCGCGCCGCATCTCGTACTGCAGCGCGTCGCGCACGGCCTCGAGGTACGTCATTTCGCGCGCCACGCCGGTCGCATGCAGCGTGGTGACGGACTTGTGTATCCCCTGATCCCAGGTCATGCCACGCCTCCGCCGGCGCTGTCGGCGTAAACGCCAAAACGCAGCGTGGCCGGGTCCGGGTAGGGCGCCTGGTCGGCGAAGGCGAGCGCGTCGTCAATATCGGTTTCGATCTGGCCGATCATCTCCTCCAGCGCGCCCTCGTCAAGCTGTCCGCGCGCGCGCATCTGCTCCTCGAAGCGAATGATGGGGTCGCGCGCCTGCCATTCGGCGATCAACTCCGGCGGCACGTACGCCATATTGTCGTGGATCGCGTGCCCGCGCATACGCATCGTCTTGCACTCGATCAGCGTCGGGCCGCCGCCGGCGCGGGCGCGCTCGACCGCCTCGCTGGCGGCGGTGAACACGGCGAAGAAGTCGTTGCCGTCCACGATCAGGCCGGGGATGCCGTACCCGTCCGCTCGCCGCGCGAGGTCGGGCACGCGCGTCTGCCGCGCCAGCGGCGTTGAGTAGGCGTACTGGTTGTTCTCGACGATGAACACGATCGGCAGTTGGAAGACGCCCGCCCAGTTTAACGTCTCGTGCGCCAGCCCTTCGCTCGCGCTGCCGTCGCCGACGAATGTCATCGCGACGCGCGGCTCGCGCTTGAGCTTGAAGGCATGCGCGATGCCGGCCGCGACCGGCAGCGATTGCGGTAGGTGGCTCACAAAGCCGACGATGCCGATCGACAGATCGCCGAGGCCGTGCATGTTCGCGTCGCGTCCGCCGCTCGGGCCGGCGGCGCGGCCGTAGTACTGCGCGGCAACCCGGCGGGGCGTCAGACCGCGCACGAAGTACGCGCCGACATCGCGGTGCATCGGTGCGATGATATCGGCGGAGCCAAGCGCCAGCGATGCGCCGACGCTGATCGCCTCGTGGCCGAGTTGCGAGAAATAGCCGCCCGCGATCTTACCCTGTTTGTACATGGTGATGCAGCGGTCGTCGAAGGCGCGCGCGAAGCGCATCCAGTAGTGCGCTCGGCGCAGAACTTCAGGTGTGGGATCCATTTGCGATGCTCCATGATGGCTCAGACGGGATATAACGTCATCTTATCGCAGATTGGGCCAATCGCGCAAGGGCCATAGACCCGACCAGCAATCCCCGTTAGCTTTTCCCCTGCTCCCCCGCGCGCGCGGGGGAGCAGGGGCCAGGGGATGAGGGGGCATACTGGCGGCCGACTCCAAAATGAGAATTGCTGAGACCCGACCCGAAGGGTTTGGCGTCGATCCCCAACACGCGATGGGTCTCCGTCAAAACCCTTCGGGTCTGACTAGATGAACGTGGTATAATCGCGCTGAAAATCCTCTGTGGAACGTGAGCCGTATGAAAGTGCAGATTTATAGCCTCAAAGCGCCGGACGATGCGCGGTTGTGCGCCGAGGAAGGCGCGAACTTCATTGGGGTGGCGACCGGCAATCGCGGCCGCCTGCCGTCGGAGTTGAGCTTCGCCGACTGTCGGGCGATCTTTGACGCGCTGCCGCCTGCCGCCAATGTGATGCGCAACGCCATGACGCTGGCCGCCGATGTGGCCGAGGTCGCTGAGACCGTGCAGGCCGTCAAACCGGACGTGCTGCACCTGTCCGGCGATATCGAAGAGCTGACGCCCGCATTGGTCGGCGAAATCCGCCGGGCGATTTCGCCGGTCAAGGTGCTGCTGGCGATACCCGTCACTGGCTCGGAGGCGGTCGCGCTGGCGCTGGCCTTTCAACCGGCCAGCGACATGTACATCCTCGATACCAAGGTTTCCAGTGTGCTGGGCGTCGGCGCGACGGGCGTCGTGCACGACTGGCGCGTTAGCGCGGAGATTGTGCGCCGGGTCAACGTGCCGGTTATCCTCGCGGGCGGGCTGAGTCCGCAGAACATCGCCGAGGCGATCCGGGTGGTCCGGCCGTGGGGCGTCGACTCGTTCACGCACACCAACATCCCCGGCAGCAAGCGTAAAGATCGCGAGCGCGTTCGCGCGTTTGCCGCCGCCGCCAACGCCGCCTGGTGATGGCAATGGGTAAGCCGGTGCTGTTGGTCGGTGACGCCAATGCCGACCTGATCGTGCAGCTTCCGCCCCAACCCGGCAATCGCGGCCCCGTGACGCCGCCGGAACTGCGCCTGGGCGGCACCGTCGCGAACACCGCGGTCGCGCTGTCCGCGCTGGGGGTGCCCGCGCAGTTCGCGGGCGCATTGGGCGATGACGGCTACGGGCGTTTCGTATCGCACGCCCTGACAACGCGCGGCGTGGATGCCTCGCGGGTCGTGTTCACAGGCGAGGCGTTTACGACCGTAGTCCTGGTCATTGTTGAGCGCACCGGTGAGCGCACGCTGTTCGGCTGGCCGCGCCGCGGCGGCGCGCATGGGCGCTTGCCTGCGAGTGCGCTCGATGCGGCACTGGTCGGCAGCGCGGCCTGGCTGCACTCGACCGGTATGTGCTTCACTGAGCCGCAGACGCGCGAAACGATCATTGGCGCGATGACGCAGGCCCGCGCGGCCGGCGTGCCCGTCTCGCTTGACTTGAACCTGCGGATCGGATTCCGGGATGGCCAGTTTGAGGACGGCTTCCTCGACGCGTTGGAGCGCGCTGTTGCGCAATCCGATTATGTGCTCGGCTCGGCGGTCGACGAGATCGCGTACCTGCGTACCGGCGCGGATGATGTAGCGCGCGCACGGGCACTGGCTGGTGAACGGCGCACGGTCATCTCGCGGCGCGGCGCGGAGGGCGCGACGGCGGTCTCGGCCAACGACGTGTGGCATGCGTCGCCGCCGGCCGTGCGGGTACTCAACAGCGTTGGGGCGGGCGACGCGTTCGATGCCGGATTCATCGCCGCGCTGGTCGAGGGTCAATCGCTGTCGGATGCGCTACGCTGGGGCAACGCGGCGGCGGCGCTCAAGATCAGCAGCGCGGAAGGAATGCCCCCGACGCGCGCCGAACTGCTGGCGTTGCTGGCGAGCGGGACTGCGGAGGCGAGGGCATGAGCGGCGACTTTCTCAAAGGCATCTACAACATCACACCGACGCCGTTTCATGCGGATGGCTTGCTCGATCTCGAAAGCCTGAGCCGCCTGACCGAGTTCACGATCGGCGCGGGCGTCCACGGCATGACGATCCTCGGCGTGTTGGGCGAGGCGACCAAACTCACGGAGGGCGAGCGCGACCAGGTGATCGCCACCGTGATCGAGACGGCGAATGCGCGCATTCCGATCTGCGTGGGCACATCGCACGCGGCGACCGACGGCTGCATCGCGTACAGTAAGCGAGCCGAGGAATTGGGTGCGCAGGCGGTCATGATCGAGCCGCCGCGCCTGACGCGGCCCAACAACGAAGCGGTGCGGCGGCATTACCTGAGCGTGTCCGGCGCAATCGAACTGCCGATCGTCGTTCAGGATTACCCGCCGACCAGCGGCGTGCACATGAGCGCCGACTTCATCGCCGGGCTGGCCGCCGAAAGCCCGGCCTGCCGCTGGCTCAAGCTCGAAGACGAGCCGACGCCGCGCAAGGTCGGCCAGGTGCTGGCCGCCAACCCGGATGTGCGGATCTTCGGCGGGCTTGGCGCGCTGATGTTTCTGGAGGAGCTGCGCCACGGCGCGATCGGCACCATGACCGGCTTTGCCTTCCCGGAGATTCTGGTGGACATTTACAACCGCTGGGCGGGCGGCGACCGCAACGGGGCGGCGGACGTATTCTATCGCGCGTGCGCACTAATTCGCTTCGAGAGCCAGGCGTTGATCAACCTGCCGCTGCGCAAAGAGATCTACCGGCGGCGTGGCGCCATCGCCGAGGCGACGGTGCGCCAACCGGCGGCGGTCGTGGACGCCGGGACGTTGGACGACCTCACGCAGTTGCTGGACTGGCTCGGCATGAGCGGCCGGATAATGCGCAGCTAGACGAACGAGCTTCTCCCTTCCACGGCGGGGCGAACTTCGAGCCTGCCGGTGTCGGGCGCAACACACGGCGCTTGCGGTGTGGTGAACGGAACAACGACCATGAAAACGCAGCCCGCCTGGCACTATTTGATCGTTGTCTGCATGATTGCCTTTATCGGTGTCTGTGGGATTACCTGGTTGATGGACCCACATCGACCGTTTGCGCCCGACCCAACACCGACGGCAACATTTACGGTGACGCCTACGCCCACGAGAACCGGCACGCCAACCGCCACCGTCACGCGCACCCCAACGCCGACGCGCACCCCGACCGCCACACCGACCAGTACCGTGACACCCACTCCGTTGCTTACGCGTCACCTGGACACGGGCACATTTCTGAAAGATACCGGTCGAACAGGCAAGAGCGAACTAACTATCGAGAATGGCCAGCAATTGGACGCCGTGGCCGCGCTCACTGAGTACGGGCAATCGGCGCCGGTTGTCGCCGTTTACCTGCGCGCGTCGGGTTCTTTCACAATCAAGAATATCCGTGGCGGCACATATCAGCTCTATTTTGTACTTGGCGAAGATTGGGACGGCGACGCGGCCGCCTTCACGCGAACGGCCCGGTACTATCGGTTTGACGATCTGTTCTCGTTTTATTTCCAGTCGTATCGCGTGACACTGTACGGTGTGGCGGGCGGCACTGCCGCCACCCAGTCCGTCGATCCGAGCCGCTTCCCGCCCCTGCGATAGTCGCGCGAATTGGCGCCGAGCCGTTAGATGTTCGATTGGTGGAACGCGGCGCAGCCCGCCTCGGGCGGAGGTTGCGCCGCGTGGCATCGATTTGTGCGCGTTACTTGTACGTAGCGAGTGTCTCGTAAAGTAACTTGAAGAAGCGCGGCGCATCGGCCTTCATGCCGACCTGCGCGTTGGGCGGCTCGCCGCGCAGCGGCGTTGCACTTTGCGGAAAGCCGAATGCGCTGCCCCGCAGGTGCCGCATGTCGCTCACGGTCATCCCGTATGTCCGCTCGCCGCGCAACTCGATCCCGACGTGCATATCGTAGTACTCGAACAGCGTGGGGTCGATCACGCCGGCGACGGCGACCGGGTCGTGCAGTGCGCCGCTGTGTGTGCCGAGTTTGCGTTTCTGTGCATCGGCGAAGAAGTCGAGCAGCTCGGCCACGAAGATGGCCGGCCTGTTGCCGATGGCACGGCATTTGGCGATTACGTCCTCGGTAGCGACCACCTGCAGCGTCAGGTTCAGCCCGTGCATTTTGATCGGCACGCCGCTGCCGAAGACGATGTGCGCCGCCTCCGGGTCGTACCAGATGTTGAACTCGGCGGCCACACTGCGATTGCCGTGTGTCGCCGAGCCGCCCATGATGCTGATCTCTTGCAGGCGCGACGCGATGCGCGGCTCCTTGCGCAGGGCGACGGCGATGTTGGTCAGTGGTCCGGTGGGAATCAGCGTGACGCCGTCGTTGGCCATGACGGTGTCGATGATGAAGTCCACCGCATGACCGGCCTTCGCCTTCGTCACCGGTGCCGGCAGTACCGGGCCGTCCATGCCGGTCAGGCCATGGACATCAGGCGCGTGCGACGCCGCCTTGACCAGCGGACGGCCAATGCCGGGCACGACGGGAATATCCGTCCGCCCGATGACTTCGACGATCTTGAGCGCGTTGACAGTGACCTTTTCGAGGGTCTGGTTGCCGCCGACGCAGGTGATGCCGAGGATGTCCAGATGCGGCGCGCCCAGCACGATCCCGATGGCGTCGTCGTGCCCGGGATCGCAATCGATGATTACCTTGTGTTTGACCATACCGTTCTCTCCTGTGGGTGACAAGTAATGTGCCGATGCGGCTCCTATGGTACTCCATAATCGCGTCGCCACGCAACTGGCGCGGCCGCGCCCGGAAAGGATCGAAGCATGTTCGACGTATTGATTCGCAACGGCATGATCTATGATGGCGACGGCGGTGCGCCGTGTACTGGCGACATCGCCCTGAACGGCGACGTGATTGCTGCAGTGGGTGCGCTGGGCGGCGCACGCGGCGTCATTGAAGTCGACGCCAGGGGACTGGCCGTCGCGCCGGGCTTCATCAATGTGATGAGCCACGCGGAGCAGTCATTGATCGCGGACGGACGCTCGCAGAGCGACATCCGGCAGGGTGTCACGCTCGAAGTGCTTGGCGAGTCGTGGGTCGGCCCGCTGAACGATCGCCTCAAGCGTGAGTGGGTCGAGCGGCAGGGTGATATCAAATTCGACATCGCGTGGTCGACGCTGGGCGGCTATCTCGAGTGGCTGGTTGAGCACGGCATAGCGTGCAATGTAGCGTCGTTCGTGCCGCTGCTGACACTGCGGCCGTACGTGCTCGGCTACGAGAACCGCCCGCCGACGCCGGACGAGCTCAGGCAACTTGAGTACCTGGTTCGGCAAGCGATGGACGAAGGCGCGCTCGGCCTGGCGACCGCATTGATCTACCCGCCCGACTGCTACGCGCAGACTGCGGAGCTGGTGGCGCTGGCGCGGGCAGCGGCCGCGTGCGGCGGCATGTATATCTCGCACATCCGCAGCGAGGGGAACGCCTGGCTCGAAGCGGTGGATGAGTTGATCGGCATTGCGCGCGCGGCCGATATTCCCGCCGAGATCTACCACCTCAAGGCGGCCAGCACCGCCAACTGGCACAAGTTGGAGCCGGTCATCGCCAAAGTGGAGGCGGCGCGCGCATCGGGCGCGCGCATCACCGCCGACATGTACACTTACACAGCCGGTTCGACCGGGCTAAGCGCGGCGTTCCCGCCGTGGGCACACGAAGGCGGGCACCAAGCATTGGTGGCGCGGTTGCAGGATCCGGCTGCGCGGGCGCGCATTAAGGCCGAAATGTCGACGCCGAGCAACGCCTGGGAGAATCTCTACCTCGCGGCCGGCGCAGACGGCACGCTGCTCGTCGCATTCAAGAACGATGCGCTCAAGCACCTGACCGGCCGGACGCTGGCGCAGGTTGCGCGCGAGCGTGGACAGTCGCCCGAGGATGCTGCGATGGATCTGGTCGTCGCCGACGACAGTCGGATCGGCACGGTCTACTTCATGATGAGCGAGGACAACATCCGCCGCCAGATCGCGCTCCCGTGGGTGTCGTTCGGCTCCGATTCGGCGTCGGTCTCAGCGGAAGGCATCTTCATGAAGTCGAACCCGCACCCGCGCACCTACGGCAACTTTGCGCGCCTGCTGGGCAAATATGTGCGTGATGAGAAGGTTATTTCGCTGACGGAAGCGGTGCGGCGGCTTACGTCATATCCCGCCGAGACGTACCGGCTGGGCAAGCGCGGCGCGCTGCGTGACGGCTATGCCGCCGACGTGGTTGTCTTCGATCCGGCGACGGTTGCCGACCACGCCACATATGACAATCCGCATCAGTACGCCACGGGCGTGAACCATGTTTTTGTCAATGGCGTGGCAGTCATCAAGAACGGCGAGCACACCGGCGCCACGCCGGGCCGCGTCGTCCGCCGCAGTTGAGGGGGAGACCGTCATGACACGCAAAGGGGCGCAGGCGCTGGTCAGGGCGATGCAGGCCGCAAATGTGTCGCATCTGTTCTCGCTATCCGGCAATCAGATCATGTCAGTATACGACGCGCTGATCGGGTCCGGCATCCGCGTCATCCACACGCGACACGAGGCCGCGGCGGTGCACATGGCCGATGCGTGGGGTCGGCTGACCGATCAGCCGGGTGTGGTGCTGCTGACGGCGGGACCGGGGCACCTGAACTCGGTGAGCGCGCTCTACGCCGCACACATGGCCGAGTCTCCGCTCGTTGCGCTCAGCGGCCACAGTGCGCTGGCGCAGGCCGGGCGCGGCGCGTTTCAGGAGGTCGATCAGGTCGCGGTGGTCGCCCCGGTCTGCAAAGCCGCGTGGCGTGTTGACAACCCGGCGGCGCTGGCTGGCGACTTTGCGCGGGCGATGGAGATAGCCGCATCAGGCCGCCCCGGCCCGGTGCACCTCAGCTTGCCGGTCGATGTGCTGGAGGCCGTCGTTCCGGCGCTACAACCCCCCGCAGTCAAACTGGCGCCGCACCCAACCGATGACACCCAACTAGCGGGCATGCTTGACGCGTTGCTGGGAGCCGTCCGCCCGCTGATCGTGGCTGGTCCGGCGATGAGCCGTGGCGTGCGCTGGCGCGACGTGATGCGGCTCTCGGACGTGACGGGCGTGCCGGCTCTGGCGTGCGAGAGTCCGCGCGGCATGAACGACCCGTGGCTGCACGGCGCCGCCGCGTTAATGGCCGAGGCAGATGTTGTCCTGCTGCTTGGCAAGCCGCTCGACTTTTCTCTCAAGTGGGGCAAGCCCCCGGCGTTCAATGGCAAGTTCATGCAGATCGACCCGGATGCGGGACATTTGCGGCAAGCGGCCGTACCACTCAGCGTGGCGATGGATCCGCAATGGGCGGTCGAGCGGCTGAGTGCGCTGGCCGAATCGCGCGCGTCGTTCCATCACGAGTGGCTGATCGCCGTCGAAACGGCGCGGCTTTCGACCCTGGACGAATGGGCGCTTTGGCGCGAATCCGATGCGCGGCCGATCCACCCGCTGCGCCTGTGCGCCGCTGTGCAGCCGCACCTCGACGCCGGCGCCATACTGATCGCCGACGGCGGCGAGTTCGGGCAGTGGGCGCAGGGTGGACTCGAAGCGACGACGCGCCTGATCAATGGTCCGGCCGGCGGTATCGGCGCGGCGGTGCCGATGGCGATTGGCGCGAAGCTGGCCGACTCTTCTCGCACGGTCTTCGCCATTTCGGGCGACGGCGCGTTCGGTTATCACCTGGCTGAGTTCGAGACGGCGGTTCGCAATCGTATTCCGTTCGTGGCGATCGTCGGCAACGACGCGCGCTGGAACGCGGAACATCAGATTCAAATCCAGACCTACGGCGCAGACCGCACCTTTGGCTGCGAACTGATGCTGGCGCGCTACGACCGTGTCGTCGCGGCATTGGGTGGTTTCGGGGCGTATGTCGAGGATCCGGCTGACCTGGCGGCGGCCATCGCGCAAGCGGTGCACTCCGGACTGCCGTCGTGTGTCAACCTCGCTATCGACGGCTTGCCGGCGCCGTTTCCGCACGCGTAGGCCGGACGGCTAATGTCGCTCGCATGTTGCGGCTCAGGTGTCAATGCGCGCGTAATAAGCTTCACCGGCGCACGGGCGGCAGAGTGTCAGGCCGGCTTGCTCAACATGACGGCCATTGATTACATCCTCGCCGCAGCGCGCGCACTGTACGCGCAAACCGGGCTCGCTGAGAATCGCCTGAAGCGAGACCGTCAGTTGCACGTCCACCACATCCAGCAGTTCCTCCGCCGGCATTGTTTGATATGCATCGAGCTGCGCATGCCATGCGTCGAGCGCGCCCGGCGCATAAGCCCAGGCGCGCTGGCGTGACTCGATTGTGGGACAGATACGTATCGCCCGGCCGTTGAGCGTATCCACAAACGTCGCGGCGACCTTGCCGTAGTCCATGTGCCGAATCGTGCGATGACCGGCGGCGCAGCCTGTCGCCACGACGATCCCATCGGTGAAACAGCCATCGGTCTCGACGAACGCGAACAGCCGCTTGTCAAGATGTGGCAGGGTAATGCCGAGCAAGTCGCCGGCGTGCAGCCCGGCGCGTACTCCGAGCACCTGCTTGGGGCAGAGGTGTTGGTGGATGCTCGTCAGAGCAGCCTTATACGGGCCGAAGTCTATCGTCATTGTCGCTGTCGTCATTTGCACGCTGCCGGGGGCGGTCCGAAGATCTGCCGGGCGCCAAAACCCGATATATAGACCCAGAGCGTTTGATCTGCGGCCACATCAGCCGTCAGGTGGTTACCGGTGTTGGACGTATCAAACTCATAATGGCCGGGTGACACCGGTATGCGCACGATCCCCGGTCCGGCTGCCCTGGCGGCGGGCAGCGGGCTGGTGTATTCCATACCCTTTGTGGCGATCAGGTTACTGTCCATCATGCCGTTCACCACAATGAGCAACCCGCGGCCGGGTTCCGGTCTGGCGTACCATGTGGGACATGGCGTGGTGGCGGGTGGCAGAGGAGGCACATAGCCATCGCAGCCGGCCGGCACTGGCATGGCGCTTGCGACGACATCCAGCAGCCGGCGGGGGTTCATGCGCGACACGGAAGCAACGACAAACCGTCCAGCCGCGATTTCGGCCCGGATCCGGCCCTCACCGTTACTGGCGCGGCTGGCAAATTCATACGAGCCTGGCGCCAGCGGTATGGCCAACACTCCCGGCTCTCCGTCTTTCAGCGCGGGTATCCGTCCTGTGAAATTCGTTGCTTCAACGCCGGCAACCTCCGCTGTTTCGTTGAGAAAGTTTTCCACTACCAGAACACCGAAGCCGGACTGCGGCGGCACGTACCATGCCGGGCACTGCGCCGGCGGTGGCGGTGGTTGCGGCACATAGCCGGGGCAGCCGGCCGGTGGCGACAACGGGTACACAAATTCATCAAATCGGCCGCTGCGATATATGGGCGATACGAGCGAGTCGCCCGCCTTCACTGCGGTCCAGATGCGCCCTGAGAACTCGACGTACTGACCAACGCTCACCTGCCTCTTGCCGCTGTAACCAAAGACATAGCGCCCCGGATCGAGCGTTAGCACAAATCGTCCGGGTTCGTCGCCGACCTTTCCCTCCAACTGTCGTGACCAACTGGTATTGGGCCCTTCGGCATCGATTGTGGTACTCGATCCCAGGTGGTTCTCGATGACCAGCAACCCCTTGCTGGGCGCGGGCGTCACAAACCAGGCCGGACATACGGCCGCCGGCGCGTCCGAGACTGGCGCTGGCGTGATCGTCGGTCGATGGGTTGGCGCCCGCGTGGCCGTTCCGGTCGCTGTGGGCAGCGGCGTGTCGGTTGGCGCTGGCGTTGGGGTGCCAGACGAGGTTGGGGTCGTAGTTGGCGTGGCAGTCGGCGCGGGTGTTGCGGTGACGGTCGGCGTCGGTGGAACTGGCGTTGCCGTTTCCGTAGCGGGAGCGACTGCTGCGGTCGTCGGTGCCGCCGTCGTGGCGGTTATCGCGTTTTCGCCACACGCGGTGAGGGCTACGACGGAGGACATGGCGATTGCGATCCATAGAAGCGTCGAGATCAGTTTCATAGATGCGCCTCCGGTACCCGCGCCCGCCTGGCGTCGATAGGCGGTCTGTTGATTGCCGCGTGCCGTTTCATGTGTTCCACGTCAGCCCGTGTGGCGCGCTGCGTCAGGCGAATTAGCGCGCGCCCAGCTCGTAGACCGCCGCGCCATTGGACTCATAGCGTAGTCGCATTTCCCATGCTGCTAACGCGGCACGCGACTCCTCAAATTGCGGGAACGTGCCTGTGTCGATGACAACCCATTGCACGCCAAGTTCTCGCAGCAGGGTGATACCCTGGGCGGTGGGAAAGTCAGCGAGCGTACTCACCAGCCGTTTGGCCTGTGGCGACCAGAACGCGCCAAAGTTCGATCCAACGTACGGCTTGCCGGCTATCGTTGCGTAGTATACCAGGTGCGCGTACATCAAGCTTTGATTGACCGGCAGTTGCACGATGGCACCGTTGCCGGGTTGCTGTGCCAGCCAGTAGTCGACCGGACGCCCAGCGGTGGGTGTCAGGGGCAGAAAGCCCAATGAGCTATCGATGAGCACGAGCGCACACAGCGCAACTGCAAGCAATAGCCTGACGCGCTTCTGCGCGCGCGCCAGCAGGGCCGTTGCGCCGGCTGCCGCCAGCAAGCTCACAAACAGGCTGCTGCTGAAGGCCCAGCGTGTCCAAACGCGCATCGAACTGTAAAAGGGCAGCAGCTTGTAAAGTACGAAACCGGGCAGGGGCACAAAGGTCTGTGAGTATGGATACCAGGGGCGCAGCCATTCCGGCAGGTCAACCAGAACGGTCTGCCGGCCTGCATTGAGCGACACACCCATGGCAAGGATGACGGTGCAGACGCCCATGAATGTCCACAGGTGTATCGTCTTCGAGTCGGGCGCCGTCCGGCGTCGCGCCCCGATGGCGATGCATGCGAGACCAATCGCCACGCTGCCCAGGTAGATCGTATGCTCATGGAAAGGCGCGCCCGCGACGGCATCGAACAGACCACCGAGCGCGTAGCGACGCAGAAGTAGCGATGGCACCGGTGACAGGAAATCGGTCAGGCTGGCGCCGTGCAGTTGCACCTCTCCAATCGGGCGCGCAGCGGGACCGTTTCCGGTAAAGGTGAGTTGCACATAGGGAATCTCGGCGGCGGCAATGAACGGTAGGGCAAACAGGCCAATACGCGCCAATTGGGTCCACAGCCGTGTCGTCTTCCATGCCGTTCGATTGATCCAAATCAGATAGCCGGCAACGTAAAGCACGGAGAGCACTAGTGCGTGATAGAACAGATACTGCCCGCTCAACGCCAGCAGCGCAAGAAAGACTCCCGCGGCAATGGCCGTGCCGGTGCGTGGCGCACGCGCGCTGAGTGCAGACTGCAACGAAAGCAAATAGAAAGCCAGCCACTGCGTACATACCAGGGTTACATGGACACCCGCCCGACTCACATGGTCAGTCATGAACGTGAAAACCATGCCGCCGATCAGGGCGGCAGAGTGACTGCGCGTGAAACGAAACGCCCAGAGGTATGCGGCGGTTCCGGCCAGAATCATGGACGACAGCACCACAAAATTGTAGCCCAGTGTCGCTCCGCCCAGCAGCGTTAGCGGCCAGGCAAACAGCGCCGTGCCCGGTGTCATCTCGTTGTAGGCCAGCGCGTAGCCTTCCGGGTAGTTGAGCCAGGGAACCCACAGCGGCGAGACGCCGAGCCGGAGGATTGCCTCCGGGTACCAGCCGGTGAGCCACATGAAGTACTGCCCATCGCCGGACTCGCCGGCGATGGCATCGCCAAGGTGAGCCGAAAGCGGCCACGTCATGAACACGGTGAGCGCGGCATAGAAGCCGAGCGCCGCCAGCAGGCGAATTGCCCAGGGACGGTGTGTATGCGGGCGCGGAGACATCGGCGTCATCGGTGGAGTACGCCATCTGCGCGACGGCAGTGTGCGAGCCATGCGTGCATGGCGAGTATTATACTCACAACAGCCGTTTGCGCGGTGTCCGGGCGCTGGCTATAATCTGCGCACGTCTCGAAGAGGACGCACTTATGGTTCGAACACTCTGGCGCAATCTCATTCGAATGTTTTTCCAGACGCGTGGCCTTCTTGCTGCCGTCGCAATCGGAGTGGCGCTGGCGGCGTGCGGCGCGTCGCCGTCCCCCGCAATAACCCCGGTCGTTGCGCCAACATTGCCGGCCGCAACCCCGACCGCGCAGGTATCCCCGACACCGGCTCCGGTGGTCGTCACAGCCACACTCAACCTGACGTACTCTGTGCCGATCACCGCGCTGGTGGACTCGTACGCGCTCGATGTGTACGCGCCGGTCGGCGGTCAGGGGTTGCCCATCGTGGTGTTCCTGCACGGTACCGGCGAGACGAAGCGCGGCTACTCACACTTCAGCCAGTCGACGGCGGCTGCCGGTTTCGTGGTCTACGTGGCCGATTGGCCGGTCTATACGCTATCACGCGCGACGCAGGACAACGGGCGCGGGTACCGAGAGGTCACGGAGATCGTCGCGTGCGCGGTACGCTTTGCGCGCGCGACTGCGGCGACCTACGGTGGGGATGCTTCGAAAGTGACGCTCGGTGGTTTCTCGGCCGGGGCGGCGACTGCGGCGTTGGTTGCGTTCCTGGGTGACGAGCCAGAACGCGCGTGGGACGCCTATGCTGCGAAAGCTGGCGGCCCGCCACCGCAGGCGCGCTGCACGCAGACCGGAAACTCGGCCCATGTGGACGCCTTCGTCGGCGCGGCCGGACCGTACAACCTCAGCACGCCGCCGCGCGGCGTGGATGCCGGCGTCGCCGAGTTAGTGACGCTTGCGCCGCGCGTTGATTCCCGGCGCGGGCTAAAAGTTCGACTGGTTCACGGCACGGCCGACAGCCTTGTGCCGCTCGAATCATCGGTGCGCTTCGCTGAGGCGTTGAAGGCGGCCAACTACGACGTGAAGTTGACGCGTTTCGATGGGCCACATGCAGCGCCGGAGGCGCTGCTGATTGCGCAACTCCGGGACCTGTGGCCGCGCTGAGGGGCGGTTATCGCGCCAGAGCGCCGAATGTGCCCAGCAAGAAGGTGACAATGACCAGCAGGAACGAGATTAGCAACCGCAGGGTTTTCATGCCTGTACCTCCACCAGTGAAATTGGCCTCATGAACTAGACGCCGGACGTCCGGTGGAAGTTCCGGCCTGCTATGGTAAATGCGAGTGAACGGATATGATCCGCTTTTCGGTTCCGCAAGTTGACTTTGTTTCGGCGTGGTCGTTCATGAGCGACGCGGACGGCGTGCCGTGTGCCGGGGAGGTCGCCTTCGACAGCTCTCGGCTTGACTGCGACACCCCCGCGCCGCGTGCCGCGCTCAATCTGCTCTACACGATCGAGGGGTTTGGCGAGGTGATGGCGCGCACCGCCGTCCTGCCGCATTCGGACGGGGTGGTTGATCTGCATACCGCACTGGTGCAGGGGCGCCGCGACCAGATCGCGCGCCTGTTGGAGCGCTGCCGCGCAAACGGCTTCGCGGTGCCGGTTGAGTGGGCTGGGCGCTATGCGGCCGTCTCGTCGCTGGCCGACCTGTACTATCTCGGCGAGCAGCTTGCGCTGGCGTTGGCCCGCTGGCGTATCCAGCAGCGCAAGGCGGCCGGGCCGCTCGGCCTGCGTTTTGGCGCGCAGGCGTTTGGCGTCGGCCTCGGCGAGGCGTACGAGCGGCATTTTCGCGCGCTGTGCGACTGCGGGACCGCACCGCTCTATTTCTTCCTGACGCGTCCGTCGCGCGACCGCTTCACCTGGGATGCAACGGATCGCGTCGTGGATTGGTTAACCCGCAGCGGGATCGAAGTCGAGGGCGCGCCGCTGATCTGGTTTCACCCGTACGGCATCCCGCCCTGGATGCGCTCGCTTTCGTTCGATGAGGCGAAGGACGTCGCGTTGGAGCAGGTGCGCGCGGCGATCGCTCGTTTCGGCGACCGCGTGCATGTCTGGGAGATGATCAACGAGCCGCAGGATGGCGACGCCAACGGCTTGAACCTGACCGTCGAGCAGTTGCTGGACATCACCGCGCTCGTCTCGGCCGAGCTCAAGCGCCTGCAGCCGCACGCCGTGCGCATGATCAACTTCTCGGACCCGTTCGGTGCGCGCAGTTACCCGCACGAGCGGCCCAGCGTGCCGCCCGCGTACATCTTGAAGCGCTGCGCGGAGCGCGGCATCGAGTATGACGCCATTGGCTTACAGTTCTACTTCGGCATCAAACGCTACTTCTCCTGCCGCGACCTTCTCACCGTGGACGACCTAGTGGAATCCTTCGCGCCGTTCGGAAAGCCGTTGCGCGTGACCGAGGTCGGTATGCCGTCGCAGCACGCGGTCGATCCGACGGCGTTTTTTGGCAGCGACCATCCGGCGGCGGGTGGTTGGTGGCACGGGCCGTGGAATGAAACGCGCCAGGCGGAGTTCAGCGAAGGACTCTACACGCTGTGCGCCGCGCAGCCAAACATGAGCGTGATCACCTGGTGGGATTTCGCCGATCGCGGTGTCAATCGCGACATCGGCGCGCGCTTCATCCCCCACGGCGGTCTGCTGCGGCGCGATCTGACGCCTAAGCCGGCCTATGAGCGGTTGCTGGCGTTCAAGCAATTCCTGCGCGGAACCTGAGCATGCCCGAAGATATTGTGATTGCGAGCGCCTCGGATATGGAGGCCGCACTGGGGTCGTTGGCCCGCTCGCAGCGCATGGTGTTTGTCGCGGGACTGCCCGGCGTCGGCAAGAGCCTGTTCATTCGCGAGTTGGCGCAGGCGGCGCACGCACTGGACCGCAGCGTGCATCTGCTGCAGTGGGACGTGGCGCGTCCCGCGTTCGAGTCGCTGGCGACGCGGGCCAAGTATCCCGAAGTCGATGGCGTGACCCATGCAATGATCCGCAAGGCGGTCGGTCAATGGGCGCGCGCAGCCGTGCTGCGCTGGCATCGCGAGTACCCTGGCGCATCACACATGCTGATCGGGGAGGTGCCGCTGATTGGAAACCGATTGCTGGAACTGGCGCAGGTGCAGCCGGACGATTCGGAGCCGTTGCTGGCGAGTCCGGATGTGCTGTTCATCACGCCGGTGCCTTCCGTCTCAGTGCGCGCAGTGATCGAGGACGCCCGCGGGCGGACGTTCGCGAACCCGACACACCCGCGTGAAGCGGCCGATGCACCGCCCAATGTGCTGCAGATGCTCTGGCAGGAGGTGCATGCGCTGGCCGTGGAGATCGGCGCGGCCACACCGCACATGATGGGACTGGCGCCGTTCGACCCGCAAGCGTACGCGGCGGTCTATCGGCAACTGTTGCGGCACCGGCATGCGCTGACGCTCTGGGTCGAGGCACTGCTCGAGTCGCGCGCATCCGTGTACGGCCTGAAGGTCGATGCGAGCGACATGGTGCCGGACGCGGACGACGCGGCAGCGATTGTCGCGCAGCTTGAGCGGGCGCACTCAGTGGCCGAGATCGAGTATGACGTGGCGCGCTGGTTTCACTCGGTCTGAGCCGACGTCGCCCTGGCGGCGCCATTCATGCTTACTCGCCGTCCGGCCTGCGGTGGTTGTGGCAGAAGCCGGTGCCGTTCCGCAATTGCGTCTAGTCGCGCCAGCGCGTTCGACGGCATGGGCACGACGCGCATCTGGTGCTGATCGACGTGCAGCAGCATGAATTCCGCCGTGGCCGCCACATAGCCTTCGGCATCGTGGTGGAGCGTGAAGAACAGGTGGAAGCGCTTTGTGTCGTGCCCGAGCAGTTGTGCCTCAAAGCGCAGCGGCGCGCCTGCTTTGAGTTCGCGCAAGAAAACGATATGCATCTCGGCCGTGTAGATCGTGCAGGCGGTTAACGCACGGTACGACTCGTCCAGTCCGATCAGGTTCATAAAGGCGTCGACCACTGGGCTGAAGGCCACGGCATAGTAGCCGTCCATCATGTGCCGGTTGTAGTCGATCCATTCGGATTTCACTCGGCTGTGCATCAGTACGAGCGGCGCGGCGGGGTCCGTAGTCATCGCATTCTCCCGACCTGATTTGCCTGCTGTTATACTGTGCCCTCGGCTGCGCTGTCAAATGTGGTGCAGTATGCCAGGCTCACCGAGTCGCGCGGTGAGCCTGTCGAACCACGAGCAGCAATTCTCATTTTGGAGTCGGCCGCCAGTATGCCCCCTCTCATCCCCTGGCCCTTCTCCCCCGCGCGCGGGGGAGAAGGGGAAAAGCTAACGGGGAGGTGCGCGGCGGCGCAGCCGCCGCGCACCTCCCCTTAGAATCTCTCCCCCTCCCAACTTCGTTGGGAGGGGGCCGGGGGGAGGGAAGCACTCATTACTCGTCGAATTGGCTTGCGTGATAAGCACCTGAACACCAGCGCATGACAAGCCAGCATTGGACAGTACGCGTCCAAAGCCAAATTGAGAATTGCTGAACCACGAGTCGGGCAATTGACGCAACGCGCCCTATTTGCTAAGATTCGCCCCGTCACCGTGTCCCATAGCAGCGCGGGCGGGATCCATCCAATTACCAAAGGAGACACAGCATGCATATTGAAGCGAAACTGAAAGCGATGGGCTACGAGATCGAGCCGGCGACGCTCGGCCAGGGTAAGATCGAGCCGGCCGTGCGGACCGGCAACCTGGTGTTTACGTCAGGCCAGGTCTCGCGCCGAGGCACAGAGAACTACGTCGGCAAGGTCGGCAAGGAGTTGACCGTCGAGCAAGGCTACGCCGCTGCGCGCGCATGCGCGCTGAACTGCCTGAGCGCGGTCAAGGCAATCGTGGGCGACCTGGATAAGGTCACGCGCGTTGTGAAGCTATTCGGTATGGTCAACGCAGCAGACGGCTTCACGCAGACGCCCGAGGTCATCCATGGCTGTACCGATCTGATCAACGATCTGTTCGGCGCAAAGGGCCGACACGCGCGCTCGGCGGTCGGCCTGTATCAGTTGCCCAGCAACTTTGCCGTCGAGATCGAAATGATCGTCGAGGTCGCGGACTGATGTCAGCACCGGCCGGCAATTCGTTTGTCGGCGCGTGGCGGCTACTGTCGTCTGAGTTTCGCTATGCGGACGGCACCGCCACCCGCACCTATGACTCGGGACTGCTGGTCTACACGGCCGACGGCTATATGTCGGCGCAGTTGATGCGACGCGAGCGGCCGGCGTTCGCATCCACCGACCGTCTGGGCGGCACGCCCGACCAGATCGTGGCTGCCTACCAGGGTTATCGGGCGTATGCTGGGACCTACCACGTGGACGCTGCAGCGCAGACGGTCACCCATCATGCCGAATGGAACATGCTGCCCAACGAAGTGGGCGCCGATCAGATCCGCGCCTTCGAGTTTGACGGCGACCGCTTGATCCTGCGCACGCCGCCGCTTCTCTTGGGCGGCCGCCCGGCAACCGGCGTGCTGGTCTGGGCGCGCGCCCGGCCGCATGCGTCGCGCTAGGCGTCACCCACTCACCACCACAATTCAAGACAGGAGCCTTCCATGTCGTACACCCGAACCAAATCACAGGCGCTCCTCGATCGCGCGTCGCGTTCGCTGGCTGGCGGCGTCGGCAGCGTCATCCGGCTGGCTGAATTGCCGGGACCGTTGTATTTCGAGCGCGGCGAAGGCGCGCGGTTGTACGACGTGGACGGCAACGAGTACATCGACTATGTCCTGGGCCAGGGGCCGCTGATCCTGGGCCACAATCCGAAGGTCGTGCTGGATGCCGTGCACCAGCAGATCGACCGCCTGCTGGTGACGGCTGGCCAGCACATCCATGAGGTGGAGACGTCCGAGCGCATCCAGCGCATCGTGCCGTGCGCGCAACTGGTGCGCTACAACAACAGCGGCTCCGAAGCGGTTCAGATGGCGTTCCGGTTGGCGCGCGCGTTCACGGGGCGCCAGAAGTACATCAAGTTTGAGGGCCACTTCCACGGCTGGCCGGATACCGTCGCGATCAGCACGGCGCCGACGGCCGAGAACATGGGCCCGCGCGAGAAGCCGAACATGGTGGCGGGCAGCGCCGGCATGGCGACGAACGTGTTCGACAATATCATCCTGCTGCCGTGGAACGACCTGGCTATCGTGGAGCGCACGCTGGAGGCGCAGGCACACGAGATCGCCTGCATCATCACCGA
Organism: Chloroflexota bacterium; assembly: GCA_016235055.1. Lineage (NCBI taxonomy): Bacteria > Bacillati > Chloroflexota > Chloroflexota bacterium. Next base: position 29,446 of record JACRMK010000051.1, read on the forward strand.
GCCGATCATGTTCAATGCCGGCGGCGCCGAGCCGCGCCCCGGCTTCCTCGAAGGCCTGCGCAAGCTCTGCGACCAGTACGGCGTCGTGCTGGTCTTTGACGAGGTGATCTCCGGATTCCGCGTCTCGCTCGGCGGCGCGCAGGAACTGTACGGCGTCACGCCCGATCTGGCGACGTTCGCCAAGGGCATCGCGGCCGGCTTCCCGTTGAGCGCGCTGGCCGGGCGGCGCGACATCCTCGATCTGGCTGCCCGCAATGTCGTCAACTACGCCGGGACATACAACTCCAACCCGGTCGTGATGGCCGCAGCCAACGCGGCGACCAAGTACCTTGACGAGAACCGCGACCAGGTCTACGGCCACCTGCGCGCGATGGGCGGCAAGCTGAACGCGGGCCTCACGGAGATCTTCGCCCGCCGTGGCGTGCCGGCGCTGGTCAACGCGATCGGGCCGGTGATCCAACTGGCGTTCACGAAGCGAGACAAGTTTTACGAATACCGCGATTACCTCGACCGCGACGCGAATCTCGCCAAGCGGTTCACGACCGCGCTGGCCGAGCACGGCGTGCGCACGACCCTGCGTGGCACCTGGTACATCTCGGCGGCGCACAGCGAGGCCGATATCGAAGAGACGCTCGACCGCGCCGAGTCGGCGCTGGGCGCGGCGCTCGGGTAGGCGATGATGCCTGACAAGCTCTCCCTGCGCTGCCTGGCCTGCGGGCACGCGTTCGCAGATGCCGATGTCAACCAGTGCCCGCAGTGTGGCGGCACGCTCGATGTTGTATACGACGAGGCGATCTGGCGGTCGCCGCGTGCGTTCAGCGGCATGGGCGTCTGGCGCTTCTTTGACCTCCTGCCGGTGTGCGATCCGGTCAGCCGCGTCAGCCTCGGCGAGAGCACGACGCCGCTTGTGGCAAGTGCGCACCTGGGCCGAGCCTGGGGCGTGCCGGAGCTGCATTTCAAGGTTGAAGGTGTCATGCCGACCGGCTCGTATAAAGATCGCATTGCGGCGGTGAGCATGGCGCGGGCGCGCGAGACGGGCAAGATCGGCTGGGCCGCGACGTCGTCGGGCAACGCGGGCGCGTCCCTGTCGGCGTACGGCGCGCGCGCCGGTCTGCCCGGCACGCTGTTCGTCATCGAAAAGGCGGCGCGCAGCAAGATCGCGCAGATCATGATGTACGGCCCGCGACTGGTGGCCGTGCGCGGGCTCGGCATCAGCAAGGACGCCGAGCGCGCGACGTTCGACGGTGTGCGTCGCCTCTGTGCGCAGAACAATTGGATGATGATGGTGACGGCCAGCAAGTTCAACCCGTTCGGGATGGAAGGCGTCAAAACGCTGGCCTACGAAATCTGCGAACAGTTGGGGCGCGCGCCCGAAGTCGTGTACGTGCCGGTCGGCGGCGGCGGACTGCTGAACATGGTCTGGAAAGGCTTCCGTGAGTGGCAGCGCCTCGGGCGCATCGGCAGCCTGCCGCGCATGGTGTCCGTGCAGGGTGAAGGTTGCGCCGCGCTCGCCGACGCGTTCAACGCGGGTCGCGAGTACCGTCCCCTGGTTGAGAGTCGCGGCACGATCAGCGGGTTGCAGTTGGCCGACCCACCAGACGGCGCGCTCGCGCTGAAGGCGGTGCGCGACTCCGGCGGCTGGGCGATGGCGGTGCCCGACGCCGAAACGGCGCGCGCCCAGAAGGCGCTGGCGGCCCAGGAAGGGCTGTTCGTCGAGCCGGCGGCGGCGATCACGGCGGCGGCGGTGTCGCTCGATCGCGCCAGTGGCCGCCTGCGCGGTGATGAGACGGTCATGTGCGTCCTGACTGGCGTTGGCTTCAAGGTGCAGGACGCGATCCAGCGGCTCACCGATGGCGTCGAGATCCCGCTGATCGAAGCCGACGATATCCTGAAGGTGTAACGCGATGCCAAATTCCGCTCAGGAGCGTTTTGAGCGCGAGATCCCGCGCTCCCGCGCCGCGTACGAGCGGGCCCGCGCCGTCATGCCTGGCGGCGCGAAGGGTGCGTACTTCTATGCGCCGTTCCCGCTGACGCTGGAGCGCGGCGAGGGCTGCTATCTATTTGATGTGGACGAGCACCGCTACGCGGACTTTGCGGGCCACCACACCGCACAGGTGCTCGGGCACGGGCACCCCGCCGTGCTGGCGGCCGTGCAAGCGCAGTTGACGCGCGGCATCGCGCTCGGCGGCCCGACCGGCAGCGAGACCGAGTTGGCTGAGGAGTTGTGCCGGCGCGTGCCGTCGCTGGAGCGGGTGCGTTTCTGCAATTCTGGCACGGAAGCGACCCTGCATGCGATCCGGCTGGCGCGCGGCAGCACCGGCAAGCCGAAGATCGCTAAGTTCGAGGGCGGCTACCACGGCAGCCACGATTCGGTCGAGATCAGCGTCGCGCCGCCGCTCGACCTGGCCGGCCCGGCCGATGCGCCCGTCGCCGTGCCGGCGGTGCGTGGCATGTCGCCCGGCGCGGTCAGCGACACGCTGATCCTGCCGTACAACGACGAGGCGGCGGTCGAGCGCATTCTGACGGCGCACCGCGACGAACTGGCCTGCGTGATGTTCGACCCGCGCGCGGGCATTCTGCCGCAGCGGCGCGAGTTCGTGCAGTTCGTGCGCGACCTCACGGCGCGGCTGGGCATCCTGCTTGTCTTCGACGAGATCGTCGGCTTTCGGGTTGGCAGCGGCGGCCTGCAAGTCGAGTATGGCATCACGCCCGATCTGTCGACCTACGGCAAGATCATCGGCGGCGGTTTCCCGGTCGGCGCGTTCGGCGGCCGCGCCGACCTGATGGATCTGCTCGACACGTCGCAGGGACCGACTGGCTACTTCCAGAGCGGCACGTTCAGCGCGCACCCGGTCGCCATGGCCGCGGGTCTGGCGACGCTCCGCCAGTTGACGCCGCCCGTGTTGGAGCGCATCAATGCGCTCGGCGCGCGCCTGGCGTCCGGCCTGCGCACGCTGTTCGAGCGGCGCGGCGTCCCGGCGCAGGTCGTCTGCACCGGATCGCTGTTCAGCATCCACTTCAGCGCAGAACCGGTCGTCGACTACCGCAGTCTGGCGCGCACCGACAAGGCGCTGGCCGGGCGCGTCTTCCGTTCCCTGCTGGCGCAGGGACAGTACCTGAGTCAGGGTTTATCGATGAGCGCTCTCTCGGTGCCAATGAATGAAGCTCACGTCGATGGCCTGGTGACCGCCATCGACCAATCCATTTCGGAGCGATGAACCCCATGCGATACATTGACACGCACGCGCACCTGGGCCCGTGGCACGAAGACATCTGGACCTACACGACCGAGCAGTTCATCGCCCTGCAGGCGCGCGCCGGCATCGAGCGTACCGTCGTCAGCTCGACGGCGGCGCTCTCGGGCGAATTGATCTATGGCAACGAGTGGACGATTCAGCAGGCCGAGCAGCACGACCACTTGCTGGTCTGGCTGGTGCTGAACCCGCTACGCGAGAACGACTCATACACCCTGCTCGACCGCTTCAAGGATCACCCGAAAGTGGTTGGTGTCAAGCTGCACCCGGTGCTGCACCGCTACCCGGCCGACATCAAGGCGACGTTCCGCTTGCTTGAGCGCGTTGTGCCGACGAAATTGCCGGTCCTGTCGCACGGCGAGAACGAGTCGTACGCGTCGCCGGCGCGCATGAAGCGGCTGGCCGAGGCGTTCCCGACGCTGACGATCATCGCGGCGCACTTCGCGGCTGGCGCGTTCGGCCAGACGCACGAGGCGCTCGACGCGATTCAGGACTGCCGCACCGGCAACCTGATCACCGACATGGGTACCGCCCGCGCGATCCGCACCGGGATTGTGGCTCAGGTCGTGCGCGCCATTGGCGCGGACAAAGTGCTGTTCGGCACTGACTCGCCGCTGTACGAGCCAGCGGCGTTCCCGACGCTGCTCGCGGTGGCCGATATCAGCGATGCGGAGAAAGTGCAGATCGCGCACGGCAACGCCGAGCGCTACATCCTGAAGCCACGCGGGCTGGCGTGAAAGTGAAGAGACCATGAATCGGATTGCACTGGGCGGCATCGTTCACGAAACCAACACCTTTGCGCCGGGCGTCACGACGCTCGACAATTTTATGCGGCAGAGTTACGCGGAAGGCGAGGGAATCGCCGCGCGTTACGCGGCGTCGAAGACCGCGCTGGGCGGAGCGATCGACGGTCTGCGTGCCTGGGGCGTGCAGATCGTGCCGCTGGTCTACGCGGCGGCGATGCCGAGCGCCACGGTGACGCGGGCCGCGCATGAGATGCTGCGCGACGCGCTGATCGAGCGCCTGCGCGCTACGCTGCCGCTGGACGGCGTGCTGTTAGTGCTGCACGGCGCGATGGTGGCCGACGGCTACCTCGACAGCGAGGCCGATATCCTCGAGCACGTGCGCGCCGTCGTCGGGCCGGGAATCCCGGTGGTGAGTGTGCTGGACATGCACGGCAACTTGAGCCAGGCGATGGTCGACGCGGCCGATGCGTTTGTCGCGTTCGATGAGAACCCGCACCTGGACACCTACGATCGCGGCATCGAAGCATCGCGCATCCTGCGCCGCCTGACGGAAGAAGGCGCGCGCACGGCGAAGGCGCTGGCGCGGCCGCCTCTGATTCTCTCGGCGCTGACGACATGGACCGACCAATCGCCGCTGAACGCGGTGCATGCGCTCGGCCGTGAGTTCGAGCAGAATCCGCATGTGTTGAACGTGAGCGTGATGGGTGGCTTCGCCTATGCCGACACGCCGTTCACCGGCATGAGCGTGGTCGTCACGACCGACGGCGACGCGACGCTGGCGCGCAAGTTGGCCGATCAATTGTGCGAAGTCGCCTGGTCGCAGCGCGCGGCGGCGCGGCATGTCGGCACGCCGGTAGACGAGGCGGTGGCGCGCGCGGTCGCGCTGACGCGCGGCGCGAAGCGCAGCGGCCCGGTCATGCTGGCTGACGTCGGCGACAATGTTGGCGGCGGCAGTCCGGGCGACAGCACCTACCTCCTGCGCGCGCTCGTCGATGCCGGGGCGCAGGGCGCGGTGGTCACCATCGCCGACCCGGAATCGGTCGCGCAGGCGATCGCGGCCGGCCTTGGGGCGGAGCTTGACCTACGTATCGGCGGCAAGGTCGATAGCTTGCACGGCACGCCGGTGGCGGCGCGCGCGACGGTCGAGAACATTACCGAGGGCCGCTTCACGATCGAGGGCACCGACCACTTCGCGCAGTTGTACGGCAACAACGTCGAGATGGGCCGCTGCGCGGTTGTGCGCGCTGGAGGCGTGCGCGTGCTGCTGACCGAGCGCAAGACGCCCCCCGGCGATCTGGCGCAATTGCGCAGCCAGGGCATTGTCCCCGAAGATCAGCAGATCATCGTCGCCAAATCGGCGGTCGCCTTCCGCGGCGCCTACCAGCGCATCGCGTCGGAGATCATCGAAGTGGATACGCCCGGCCTGGTGGCCGCTAACCTGGCGCGCTTCACGTACAAACACCTGCCGCGCCCGGTCTATCCGTTGGACAGTCAGCCCGGGTGGTAGGGACGTGACGATGAACATTCAGCAGTTTGACGTGTCGAAGCTGGCGCGCGGCGCCAAGCAGCACCTGAAGCTCGATCTAACCACGCTCGGCGACGGGCACATGTTGTCACTCGACATGCTGGCCGCGGCCGGTAGCCAGCCGGGACCGCTGGTCGTCGTGCTGGCCGGCATCCACGGCGACGAGTATGAAGGCATGATCGCGATCCCGCAGGTTTACGCGGGGCTCGACCCGCAGGCCCTGCGCGGCACGGTCGTGTGCGTGCCGGTCTGCAATGCGCCCGCTTTCGGCTCGGCCACGCGCTCCAGCCCGATCGATGGGCTGAATATGGCGCGCGTTTTCCCGGGCGACCCGTCCGGCACGATCACGCAGCGCATTGCCTACTGGCTGGGCGAAACGATCATGCGCCACGCCGATCTAGTCATCGACCTGCACAGCGCCGGCGTGGCGTACAACCTGCCGATGCTGGTCGGCTACTACCGGCCGGCCGGGCAGGCTCTGGGCGTGCGCACACGCAAGCTCGCGGAGGCATTCGGCGCGCCGGTGATCTGGGCCCACCCGGACATGGCGCCCGGACGCACGATGAGCTTTGCCGCCGAGCACGGCATCCCCGGCCTGTATACCGAAGCGCCCGGCGCGGGGCGCGCGCGGCCGGAAGATGTTGCGACGATAACGACCGGCGTGGTCAACTGCCTCAAGTCGCTCGGCATGCTGGACGGCGAACCTGTCCTCCAGCCGGTCACGCATCGGCTGTACGGCTCCGGCGACCTGGACCATATCATCCTGGCGAACACCGGCGGGCTGTTCTTCGCGCATGTCGGCCTGCTGGACACAGTGCGCAAGGGCGATCTGTTGGGCGAGGTGCGTACACCGGCCGGCGAGATGCTGGAGATGGTGCGTTCGTCAGCCGGTGGAGTTGTCATCACGCTGCGGGGCCTGCTGCGGGTCAATGCCGGCGACGGCCTGTTTGCGCTGGCCGTGTCGGACGCCGAATAGGACCGGGCCGACACACGGGTCGGCCCCTACTTCCCCACGTAGACGGTCACGTCGATCTCGACGAGAAAGCCGCCGGGCAACTGCGCGCCGGTCGTGGTGCGCGCCGGTTTGGGGTCCGGGAAGTAGGTGGCGTAAACCGTGTTGAAGCGCGCAAAACCGGCGATGTCGCTCAGGTGCACCGTCGCTTTGACCACATCGGCGAAACTTGCGCCGGACGCTGCGAGCAAGACACCGATATTTTGAAGAACGCGGTGGGTTTGCGACTCGATAGTGTCGCCGGCGGTCTCGCCGCTGGCCGGGTCGCGCGGCACCTGGCCGGAGATGTAGATGAAATCGCCAGCGCGCACGGCCGGCGAATAGGCGCCCCCGGCTTTGGGGCCGCCGTCGAGCTGGATTGCTTGCTTGGGCATGGACATTCTCCTGGGCGGCCTGGTGTGTGGGTTGCCGCCACCACTATTGTATCAGAACTGCCGGCCAACGTGTCGGATGCGATGCCAGCAATTCTCAATTTGGCTTTGGCCGGGTACGTTCCAATGTCGGCTTGTCATGCGCTGGAGTTCAGGTGCTTATCACGCAAGCCAATTCGACGAATAATGAGTGCTTCCCTCCCCGTTAGTTTTTCCCCTTCTCCCCCGCGCGCGGGGGAGAAGGGGCCAAGGGATGAGGGGGCGACCTGGTAGCCAGACTTCAAAATGAGAATTGCTGGATGCGATGCTCACCGATGCGCGATCGTCCGGTGGTAGCGCAGGCACGGCTCGATTTTGTTGATCCGCATGACCGCACCGATGTGCGCGAGGAGCGCAGCATCCACGAGTCCCGCACCCTACCGTGCGAAATCCAGTGAGAGGCCTAACTCCGTGACCGAATCGCTTGCGACCTACCTCGACTTTGCGCGCGAAACCGCTTATCTGGCCGGCCGGTTGACGCTCGGCTACTACCAGTCGGACATTCGACCCGACTTCAAGTCGGACGATTCGCCGGTAACCATCGCCGACAAGCAATCGGAGGAATTGATACGGTCGCGCATTCAGTCGCGCTTTCCAGGGCACGGCATCATCGGCGAGGAATACGGCACTGCGGGCGCCGGCGCGAGCCACCGCTGGGTGGTGGACCCGATCGATGGCACCAAAGCGTTTGCGCGCGGCGTGCCACTGTACGGCGTGCTGATCGGCCTGGAGATCGATGGTGTGGTAGAGGTGGGCGTTGCCTACTACCCGGCGCTGGGCGAAATGCTGGCGGCGGCGACCGGCGAGGGCTGCTGGTGGAACGGTCGCCGCGCGCACGTTTCTGCCGCCGCGTCGCTGGCGCGCTCGTATGTCTGCTATTCGGAGATGCGCAGCTTCTCGCAGTACCATCGAGCAAGCGAGTGGGACCGCATCCAGCGGGCCGCTTACACTTGCCGCGGCTGGAGCGACGCCTACGGCTACCTGCTCGTCGCCACCGGCCGCGCGGAAGCGATGCTCGACCCGATCATGAATGCCTGGGATTGCGGGCCATTTCCGCCGATCCTGCGCGAGGCAGGCGGCTATTTCGGCGACTGGCAGGGGAACGCCACGATTCACGGCAACGAATCGCTGGCCACGACGGCAACGCTGCTGCCCGAACTACTCGCGCTGATACGCGGCTGATTTGCCCCGAACATCCGGTCATTCCGTGCCTTGACAGAGCAGGCGGCGATTGAGTATTATCACCCCATAGGCAAACCGTTGCCGATCGAGCGATGGCCTCGCCCGCCATCATAGTAGGAGGAGAGCATGCCGATTTCCAATTTGACCTCTACAACTGAACATGCGTCCACCCGCCTAACTCGCCGCCAGTTCATTCGCCTCGGCGCCACCGCGTCGATGGCGGCGGTTGTTTTGGCTGCCTGCGGTCCTTCGGGCGCTAGCCCGACCACGGCCCCCGCGCCCGCCGGTACGACCGCGCCCGGCGCGGTAAAGCCGCCTGCCATCAAGAAGGGCTCAATCTTCAAAGTGGCCATTCTTGGCGAGCCGCCCAACATTATGGATTCGATGTTCACGACGGCGACGATCACAAACAATATTTCGCAGCAGTTCTTCGAGGGCCTGTTCACACAGGATATGACCTACGCGGCCAAGCCGCTGCTGGTCGAAGATTACAAGATCACCGAAAGCGCCAAGGTCTTCGAGTTCAAGCTGCGCAAGGGCGTCAAGTTCCACAACGGTAAGGTGTTTGACTCCGGCGACGTGACGGCGTCGCTCAACCGCTGGTTCCAGATCGTGGGTCGCGGCCAGACCGTGTTCAAGCAGTTTGACAAGTTCGAAACGCCCGACGCGTCGACCGTGCGCATGATCTTCAAGGCGCCGACCGGCATTCTGCTCGATTTCCTCTCGCGGGCTGAGGCGTTCATGCTGCCGGCGGATATCGCCAACGCCGCGGGAAAGAACGCCCTGAAGCCGGATCAGTTGATCGGCACCGGGGTGTTCAAGTTGGCCGAGTACGTCACCGACCGCTATATCCGCGGCGTGCGGTACCCCGATTACGCGCCGAAAGAGAGCAAGGAGTCGGGCCCGGCGGACCGCCGCGAAGCGTTCTTCGACGAGATCCAGTTTATCCCCACGCCGGACGCTGCCGTGCGTTTGAACGGACTGATCAATGGCGATTTCCAGTATGCCGACACACTCGACGGCGACCAGTACGACCAGCTAAAGTCCGCGTCACAGGCTTTGCCGATCATCGTCAAGCCGTACTACTGGTACTGCCCGCATTTCAATAAGAAGAAGGGCATGTTCACCAGCGAGAAGCTACGCCAGGCGGTTGCTGCTGCGATCAACTGCGAAGAGGCGATGGCGGCTGGCTTCGGTAACAAAGACTTCTGGCGGCTCGACCCGGGCATCAACGCACCGGAAACGGCGTGGTACAGCAAGGCGGGCGCAGAGAACTACAACAAGGTGGACCTGTCTAAGGTCAAATCGCTTCTGCAGGACGCCGGCTATAAGGGCGAGCCGATCCGCTGGTTGGCGACCAAAGAGTACGCCTACAACTATAAGTTTGCCGAGTACATCAAGCAAAAGCTTGAGGCGGCCGGCATGAAGGTCGAGTTGCAGGTGTCGGACTGGGCGACGCTGGTGAAGAACCGCGCCAATCCGGATATCTACGACGTCTTCCTCACTGGCCATTCCTCGTACACGCATCCGGCGACGCATCCGTTCATGGCGGCGTCGTGGCCGGGCTGGTGGGACGACCCGGAACGCGATCGCATTTTGAACGGCATCGTCGCCGAGTCGGATATCGCCAAGCAGAAGCCGCTTTTCGAAGAGATGCAGGCGCTGGTCTGGAAGCAGATGCCATTCGTAAAGCTGGGAGACAACTTCCTGCTGCGCGGCATCCGCAAGGAGATCGGCGGCTATGTCAACTTCCCGGATTGGTTCTTCTTCAATGCGGGCGTGACGGCCTAACAGCGCATCCGGACCTGACCGGCCCACGGCCGGTCAGGTCTCCCTGTGCGCTCTTCCATCTACAAACTACAATATGACTCGCTATATTATCCGCCGCCTGTTGCTGGCCGTGCCGGTCATGGTGCTCGTGGCGACAGCCGTGTTTCTGCTCTTGCGTATTGTGCCCGGCGACCCGGCCGGCGTGATGCTTGGCCCCGACGCCACCGAGGAGCGCAGGATGGAGTTGCGGCGGCAACTGGGACTCGAGGACCCGCTGCCCGTCCAGTATATTGCCTTCCTGTCCAAGATCGTGCAAGGCGATCTCGGCCAGTCGTATTTCCTGCAGAAGCCGGTCAGCGACGCACTGCTGGAGCGCGTGCAGCCGACCGTCATGCTGACGATCCTCGCAACGCTGGTTGCCATCTGTATTGGCCTGCCAACCGGCATCCTGGCCGCGCATTACCGCGGATCGTGGCTCGATGTCTTTTCGACCGGCATGGCAATTGTCGGCGCGTCGATCCCAACATTCGTTATGGGCCTCCTGCTGATTCTCATTTTTGCCACCGGCTTGAAGTGGCTGCCCACCACCGGTTACGAATCGCTTGAGAAAAACGCCGGCGAGTCGCTGCGCTACATGATCCTGCCCGCCTTCACGCTCGGCCTGGCGTCGAGCGCACTGCTGGCGCGCATCACGCGCTCGATGATGCTTGACGTGCTAGGGCAGGACTATGTGCGCACCGCGCGGGCGAAAGGTCTGCGCGAGTCGATGGTGGTGCTGCGCCATGCGCTCAAGAATGCGTTTATCCCGGTGCTGACGACCATCGGCATCATCGTCGCGTCATTGCTGGGCGGTGCGGTCATCACGGAGCAGATATTCAACTTGCCCGGCATGGGTAAGTTGCTGATTCTGGCGATCGGGCGGCGCGATTTTCCCGTGATTCAGGGTGCAATTCTGACCATCGCCACCGTGTACGTGCTCGTCAACCTGGTGGTGGACATGATGTACTCGTTCCTCGATCCGCGCATCCGGCACGCCTAGGGCGGGAGCGACAATACTCATGACCACTACCGCCATATCACAAACCTCTGCATTGCTTGTTACCAAACCCTCGTGGTGGAGCCAGCTCACGCGCCGCCGCAATATCATGATTGGCAGCACGGTCATGATCATTATGCTGGCGCTTGCAATTCTGGCGCCGAACCTGACCACGTATGATCCGGTCAGGGTGGTGCCGCTCGACCGCCTGAAACTGCCGGGCGACCCGCACCTGTTTGGCACAGATACCCAGGGGCGCGATGTATTCAGCCGTGTGATCTACGGCTCGCGCTTGTCGCTGACGGTCGGCTTCGGCGTTTCGCTGGTCGTGTTGCTGGCGGGCACGCTGGTTGGGCTGGTGGCAGGCTACATCCGGCAGCTTGACACGCCATTGATGCGCATCCTTGATGGCATGATGGCGTTTCCGGGCATTATCCTGGCGATAGCAATTATGGCCGCGCGCGGCGCGGCGGTCGAGAACGTCATCATTGCGCTGGCGGTTGTTTCGACGCCGCGCCTCGCGCGTGTGGTACGCAGCGTCGTGCTCTCACTGAGCGAGACGGCGTTCGTCGAGGCGGCGCGCGCCACGGGCTGCACTGTACAGCGCATCATCGCGACGCACTTGCTGCCCAACTGTGTGTCGCCCTTGATCGTCCAGGTCAGTTTCATCTTTGCGGAGGCGGTCATCGGCGAGGCGTCACTGTCGTTCCTCGGCGCGGGCGCGCCGCCCGAGGTGCCGTCATGGGGCGGCATGCTCAATGACTCGCGTATCGTGCTGAGCCAGGCGCCGTGGACAATGCTGTTCCCGGGCACGGCGCTGACGCTGACCGTCTTCGGGCTGAACCTGCTCGGCGATGGTCTGCGCGACGTGCTTGATCCGCGTCTCCGCCGGCGATAGGGCTTATTGCAGTCATGAAGGGCGAAGCGCCGCCAGGCGTCTCGCCCTTTCTTTGCGCATCCGGCCAACGCCGACGCAGCGCGATAGACGGAAGGCGATGGATGCGGTAGAATAGCCGCAACGCCGCGCCCAGACGCGCGGCCAACCATAATATCAGGAGCGACTGATGACTCGAATGACGGGCGGACGCGCCCTGGTCGAAATGCTGCAGCGCCACGGCGTCGATACGCTGTTCGTTCTCCCCGGTGTCCAGAACGACGGCCTCTTTGTCGCGCTGCACGACTATGGCGGTGATATTCGCGTGATTCACACGCGTCATGAGCAGGGCGCGGCCTATATGGCGATGGGCTACTCCAAGTCCACGGGCAAAGTTGGCGCATACGCCGTCGTGCCGGGTCCGGGCTTCCTCAATACGACCGCCGCGCTCTCGACGGCTTGGGCGACCAACGCCAAAGTGCTGGCACTGAGCGGCCAGATCGTACAGAACATGATCGGGCGCGGTATCGGCATGTTGCACGAACTGCCGGACCAGCTGGCGATCATGCGCGGCCTGACCAAGTGGGCGGCGCGCATCGAGCACCCGACCCAGGTGCAGCACAACGTGGACGAGGCGTTTCGCCAGCTCAACACCGGGCGGCCGCGTCCGGTCGGCCTCGAACTGCCGATGGACGTGCTGACCACGACAGCCGACGTCACGCTGACCGATCCCAATACGAACTATGAGGCGATCGCGCCGGAGCCCGACCGCATCGAGCAGGCCGCGCAGTTGCTTGGCGCGGCGCAGAAGCCGCTGATCTTCATCGGCAGCGGCGCTGACGATGCCGGGCTGGAACTGCTGGCCGTCGCCGAGATGTTGCAGGCGCCGGTGGTCGCGGCCAGCAGCGGCAAGGGCGTCATCAGCGACAAACATTACCTGTCGATGCACTACCCGGCGGGCAACCGGCTGTGGGTCGATGCCGACGTCGTGCTGGCGGTCGGCACGCGATTGCAGCGGCCGCTGACACAGTGGGGCGTGGACAACAAGCTGAAAATCATCCGCGTCGACGTGGATCCGGTCGAGCTTGGCCGCATCCGCCCGCCCACCGTCGGCATCATATCCGACGCCAGGTTGGCGCTGGCCGCGCTGCGCGATGCGCTGCCGAAGCACAACGGCGCGCGCGCGTCGCGCGAGGCCGAGTTGCGCGCGCTGAGGGAGGAGTTCGACGACGAGTTTGCGGCGATCACGCCGCAGTACGAGTTCCTGCAGGTGATCCGCGAGGTGCTGCCGGACAACGGCCTGCTGGTGGACGAGGTGACGCAGGTCGGTTACGCGTCGGCGTACATGTACCCGGTCTACCACCCGCGCTCGCTGATCAACTCCGGCTATCAGGGCACGCTTGGCTATGGCTTTGCGACGGCGCTCGGCGTCAAAGTGGCACACCCGAACGACCCGGTGGTTGCGGTCAGCGGCGACGGCGGCTTCATGTACAATGTGCAGGAGTTGGCCACGGCCGTGCTGCACCAGATTCCGCTCGTCACGGTGGTCTTCGCGGATGGCGCCTTTGGCAACGTGCGTCGCATGCAGAAGGACGACTACGGCGGTCGCTTCATCGCGTCGAACCTGCACAACCCCGACTTCGTGAAGCTGGCGGAGACGTTTGGCGCGAAGGGACTGCGCGCGACGAGCGCGAAGGAACTGCGCGATGCAATCCGCATCGGCCTGGATCAGAAAGGCCCGACATTGATTGAGGTTCCAGTCGGCGAAATGTCGAACCCGTGGCGCTACATGTTCGGCGCGCGCATGAAGACGCGCGGCGGCTAACGCAATACCCGATTGCGCGTGGCCTACCGGCACGCGGCGTTACCACATCATGGTGTATCCCCGCACAGTGTCTGAGGTGCGCCAGCGGCAGGGGCAGACCAGCGTGTCTGCCCTCTCTGTGTCGAGGTGAGGACGCACACGCCGGTGCGCCCCTTCGACACTCCGGCAAATCCCGGGTGTATCCCCTGAGCGGCGTGCAGTCGCATGCGCCCTAATTTTTCGCAAGGAGGACGGACCGATGAGTACAGTTCGTGCCAGCGTCGTGCAAGATGCCCCGTGCGCGTTTGACCTGGACCGTTCGCTGGCGAAGGCGCTGACCCGTATCGACGAGGCGGCGGCGCAAGGTGCGCAACTGGTGGTCTTCCCCGAGGCCTACCTAACCGGCTACCCGAAGGGGCATGATTTTGGCGCGCGTGTCGGCATGCGCTCGCCGGATGGGCGCGATTGGTTCCGCCGCTACTACGAGAGTGCGCTGGCGGTGCCGGGGCCGCAAACGGCCGTGCTCGGCGCCGCTGCGCGCAAGCACGGCCTCCATCTTGTGATCGGTGTGATCGAGCGCGACGGCGGTACCCTGTACTGCACTGTGCTCTTCTTCGGGCCGGACGGCAAACTGTCCGGCAAACATCGCAAGGTGATGCCGACGGCCATGGAGCGGTTGATCTGGGGCTACGGCGACGGATCGACCTTGCCGGTGCTGGATACGCCGCTCGGCCGTATGGGTGCGGCGATCTGCTGGGAGAACTACATGCCGTTGCTGCGCATGGCGATGTACGGGCAGGGCATCCAGTTGTACTGCGCGCCGACCGTGGACGACCGCGACACCTGGCTGCCGACGATGCGAACAATCGCGATCGAAGGGCGCTGTTTCGTGCTATCGGCGTGCCAGTATGCGCGTGTATCCGACTTCCCGGCGGATTATGCGCCGATCCAGGGCACCAATCTGGATACCGTGCTGATTCGCGGCGGGTCGAGCATCGTGTCGCCGCTGGGCGAGGTGCTGGCCGGGCCATGCTTCAACGAGTCAGCGGTGCTGACGGCCGACCTGGATATGGGCGCCATAGCGCGCGGCAAGTACGACTTCGACGTGGTCGGCCATTATGCGCGCCCGGACATCTTTCAACTGCATGTGAACACGGCGGCCCGGAAGTCCGTGGTGTTGGCGGATTGATCGTCCACCGCTGGCAAGACTCAGTAGGTCTAAAATTGGCGTTGACGGCGATTGAATCGAGAAAACGTATCGGATTGCCGAAACCCTGTTAGATTGTTAGCGCCAACCATCAATCGCAAGGGAGCACGCCGAAAACTTATCATACGCTGAAACTGAATGATCAGAGAGTGTTGAGCGTAGTGCGCGCCGCGCGGCAAACCCATCTGCGCCTGGAAGCCGATGGCTGCCAATGTAACAGCGCCAACCTCTAGTCCATGCAGTCGGGCTGACGACGCGAGTACCTTGCCACCGGAGTCGAACACGATCAGATACAGAGCGAGACTCTGTGAGATTTCGACGGCACCCGCGCCGTCGACTTGCGCCGGCGTGGTGCCTGCCCCCAGCAGTTGCGCGGCATCCTCGGCCATCTGGATCTGCGAATCGTTGGCCGACTGCCGCATCACTTGTTGGGCGATCACGAAGCTCAATCCGCTTAACAGGGCAATCGCCGCCATGAGCGGGAACCGGACGCGAGCGATCGATTTCCATTGGTCCATGCGTGACGCCACCGGCTGCGTCGATCATAGCCGGGACGGAACCTGCCGCAAATCGGCGCCCTGTGCCGCTCGGACACAACGGGCTACTGCCGGAACTTACAAGCCCGTCATGCCGGCGGATAGTTAGCCGGCATCCACTCAAACGACGAGCGCGCATCTCCGATGTCGCAGCCTCCGAATGGATTCCGGCGCTGGTCGGCGGACAACGACGTGCCGGAATGACGGGTTGGTGGGCCGCGGCTGGTTTCTGGCCCTCCGACCGTTTGCCGATATACTTCGCCGTCCGCCGCGCGTTGAACTTGCATCCGTGTTCGGGGTATAATTCGCATAACGACGCGGCGTTCGCGGCCGCGCAGCGGAGGATAGCGTGACCGAACGAGTAGCCATCTATTTGCAGGACAAGCACGAAATCCGCGAAGGCATGCAGTACGCGCAGTACGCCGAAGCGCGCGGATTTGAGGCGGTCTGGCAGGCGGAATCGCGGTTGGTGCGCGACGCCATCGTGCCGATGGCGGCATTCGCCGCCGTGACATCGCGCATCAAGATCGGCAGTGGGGTTATCAACAACTGGACGCGCAACATCGGCCTGCTCGCGGCCACCTTTCTGACGCTCGATGACCTCGCTCCCGACCGCATCCTCTGCGGCATCGGCGCGTGGTGGGATCCGCTGGCGCGCAATGTCGGTATCGAGCGCAAGAAGCCGCTCAAGGCGATGCGCGAGACGATCGATGTCATGCGCCGCTTGCTGGCCATGGAGCGTGTCACGTTTCATGGCGAGTTTCATCACGTGGACGGCATCGAACTGGACGTCGTGCACGGCCGCCGCGCGCCGCGCAACGTGCCGTTCTATATCGGCGCGACCGGTGATGCGATGATGGAGATGGCCGGCGAGATGGCTGACGGTGTGCTGCTGAACTACTGCGTGCCGCCCGAGTACAACACGAACGCGCTCGAGCGGCTGACGGCTGGAGCGCACAAGGCGGGCCGCACGCTCGACCAGATCGACCGCCCGCAACTCGTGGTCTGCTCCGTGGACCGGGACCACGGCCGCGCTGTGCAGGCGGCCAAAGAACTGCTGACGCAGTACCTGGCGCAGCAGCCGCATATCGCCAAAGCCAGCGGCACGAGCGATGCGGTCGTGCAGCGCATCCAGAGTATCCTCGGTTGGCCGGCCACGAAGGAGCAGATTCACGCGGCGATGCAGTTCGTGCCCGACGATCTGATCGAGCGAATCACGGCGAGCGGTACGCCGAACGAGGTTATCGACCGGGTCGCTCTATACACACAGAACGGCTGCACCTGCCCGGTGCTTTATCCGCTGGGCGACGACGTGAAGCTGATGATCGATACCTTTGCGCAGTAGCGACGGTGGAGCGCACATGAGCGATTCCGGCGGCGAGAACAGCAGCCGCTACAGCACGTTTCTGGCGATCGTGATCGCCGTGGTATCGGTCGCTGGCGCGGTGATCGCGTGGCGCGCCTCGGTCGCGTCGAGCAACGCGGGCAGCGCCGACATGCGCGGTATCCTGGCGCTCGTAGACGATCAGTCGGTGCGAGCGCAGGCGGGCAGCGTGGTGCTCGGCGACCAGATCAGCTTCGCGGCGTTCAAGGCGAACGACCGCCTCTACACCATGCTGGCGGACGTGCCGGGTTTCGAGACGCCCGCCGAGACCTTCCACTCCGCGGCTCGGCGTGCCCTCGAAGACTACATTCCGCAGGCGTACATTGACCGCAACGAGCAGTTGGACGTGAACCGCGCGCTGGCGCAAAGCCGTGAATCGTTAAGTTACAAGAAGGACACACACCCGCAGCCGCATTTCGATCAGGCCGACCAGGCGCGCACGAAGGCCAACTGGATGCTGTTTGCGCTGATCTGGCTTGGCTTCGCCATCGTCTGCCTGACGCTGGCAGATGCGATTCAGAACGCCTTCCGGCACGTCCTCCTGGTGCTCGGACTGGGCGTGTTTGTGCTGGGCACCGTGCTGGCTGCCCTCGTGGAACTCGTCGGATAATGCCCCTCAACCCTCCGCAGGATCTGCCCGAAGGCCGCGCGGCCGGCACGAATCCCCCGCGCGCAGCACGCAGCCGCGATGAATCGTTCAAGCGCTGGCTTGCCGTATCTATCGCGTCCGTCGCGCTCTTCGTCGCGCTGACGTCGCTGCTTCAGGCCGATGCCTCCGGGCGAAACGCGCGCCTCAATCGCGAAGCGCAGCAGGTCGCCGTCAATGGTTCGACCGTCGCATCCACCGGCCAGCAGAAATACCTGTTTGGCACCTACGTGGCCGCCCGCCAGTATGCAGAACTGCGCGCGCAGGCGCAGCACCTTGAGACGTCCGGCGCCGAGGCGGCCGCCTCCGCTTTCATCACCGCCTCGGAGGCGTTGACCGGGCTGTCGCCGCTGCTGCTGCCGCCGTACGCCAGCGTGCGCGCCAGCGACGGATACCGGGTGCCCGACTATTCGCTATACGAGTCCGATTCGTGGGTCGTTACGGCAACGCTGCTCAGCCAGCGTCGAGAAGCGGCGATGCTGGAATCCGGCTCGTGGGATACCAAGGCCAGCAACTATGTCGCCATCATCACAATTTACGCGGTCGTGCTTTTCTTGTTCGGCCTGGCCGCGACGGTCAGCGGACTGGTGCGCGGGCTGCTGGTGGTGGTCGGGTTGGGGTTGAGCGCGGCCGCGTCTGTCGGCAACGTGGCCAACTTCGTGTCGCCGGTCGAGCGCTTGCCGCAGCGCGCCATCGAGCAGTACGCCCAGGGCTACGGGTTGGCATGGCAGGGGCGCTTCGACGATGCGGTGGGCCGGTATGATGCGGCTGTCGCTGCCGCGCCAGGCTTCGCGGCGGCGTACGCGGAGCGCGGGTCGGCGTACCTCAACATGAAGCCGCCCCGGCTCGACCTGGCCATCCGGGATTATGAATTAGCGCTGGCGCGCGGCGGGGGACGCTACGAAGACCAATGGAATCTCGGTTGGACGCTGTATATGACCGGACGTTACGCGGAGAGCATCGCGCACAGCCGCCAGGCGGTCGCGATGAACGCGAGCGCCTGCGGACCGATGCTAAACCTTGCGCTGGCGATGCTTGCGCAGGGGCAGGCTGTAGCGGACAAGGCGTATGACGATGCCGTTGCCTATTGCGCCGCGGTCGCGATGGCGCCCCCGGATAAAGGTCTCAGTTCGCCGGTATCAATCTGGTTGATGCTGCAATCGGCGTCGGACGACATCGATAATTTGCTTTGCCAGGTGAATGGGCAGCACTGCTACGCGGGCCGCGACCGGCCAAGCACGGGCAATATCGGTAACCGCGCTGCGCTGCCGGCCCTGGGCGAGAAGTACCGCAAGCGCATCAAAGAGGCCATGGTACGCCTGGAGTACTATCCGGGCAAGGTCGTTGCGCTGACCGGCGCACAGGTGGAGCCGTTTACATTCGGAAATGAAGTGACCGATGAGGACGGCATGTTTCGCTCATATGTCGCTCGCGATGAGTTCCCGGACAATGCGCGGACCATCTACGCGATGTTCTCGTACCGTGGCCTGAACAAGAACACCCAGACGGTCTGGAAGATATATCACGATGGCGTCGATGCGTTTGGCCTGCGGTACAACGAAAACTGGAATCTGGTCGCGGACGGTACCGCCATCAAGAGCGTCACGCAGCGCTACGGCTTGCAGAACGGTCGCTACGACGTCGAGCTGTACGGAAACGGCGAGTTGCTGGCGACCGGGGCATTCACGGTGGCGCCCGCGGCCGATCTGATGGTTGATCTCCCGGCGGGCGCGCGCCCGTCGGCGCCCATCAGCGTCGGTAACCTGAGCTTCGCCGACGACTTCGCGAACAACTGGAATGGCTGGTGGACTGGGCGGATCGACCGCGCCCGCATCGGGGAGATCGGCGGGGGCGAATACCGCCTCTTCTCGTCCGTGCCGGACGATGTCTGGCGCGCGCAGTGCGATGACTGCGTGGAGGCCGACAACTACTACTACGAAGTGGACACGCGTTTCATCGGCGGCCTGCCCGATTGGGGTTACGGCCTGACCGCGCACGGCAATCGCTCGACGAATCGCACGTACGCCTTTCTGATCAATGGCAACGGCCAGTTCTCGATCTGGAAGGTCTCCCCCGGGCAGGCGGTCAAACTGTCTGACTGGGCGAAGAGCGCGGCCGTTATCGCCGGCGGCGTGAATCGTCTCGGTGTACTGGTGCGCGGCGGTTCATTCGAGTTCTATGCGAATGGGCAGTTGTTGAAGCGGGTATCGGACGCGTCGCTGCCGCGCGGCTATTTCGGGCTGACGGTCGAGCACAACGATGTCGAAGTGGCATTTTCGAATCTGCGGATCTGGGGTGTGCGCTGACGCGCACCGATACACGATTGAGTGCGGCTGCAGGCATGGCCCGGCCGCGGTATGCAAGGATTGATGCTGTGCCACGACAAATCAATGAATATGCGCGGCCGCGCACGGTGGCCGAAGCAGTGAAGCTGCTCAAGGCGCCGGAGGCCGCGGCGCTGGCCGGCGGAACCAGCCTGCTCGGCGGCGATGCGCCGGGCGTCCAAATGGTCGTCGACTTGCAGGGTCTGCCGCTCAACTACGTGCGGAATGAGCCGGACGGTTGTCACATCGGCGCGCTGACGACACTGCAGGCGGTTGCGGGCGGCGCGGTTGGCGGCGAGGCCGGCGCGCTGCTGCGGCGGGCGGCTGCGCTGTCGGCGCAGCATACGGAGCGGCAGGCGGCCACGCTGGGCGGCGTGCTGGCGGCGGCCGGATGGAACGACCTGCTGGTGGCTCTGGTGGCCGTTGATGCCTGGGCGCGCGTGGTCTGGAGCGGCGGCGTCGAAGTCGTCCCGTGCGACGTGCTGGCGCGCGACCGGCAGCAGTGGCTCGATCGTGGAACGCTGATCACCGAGGTACTAACGCCCGTGCAGCCGGCCGGCGCGCGGTTCGGGTTCGCTCGTGTCGCGCGCACACCGCATGATGCGGCGCTCGTCGCGGTGGCGGTGCGTGTCGCGCGCATGAACGAACACCGTGTGCATGACACCCGCGTGGCGGTGGGCGGCGCGGAGCCGGCCGTCGTGCGCCTGCACGAGATCGAGCGTCTGCTCGACGGCCGCGGACTCAATAGCAGTGAAGCGCAGCTGGCCGGCGAAGCGGCGCGGCAGGCGGTGCGCCCTATCGACGACATGCGCGCAACGGCGGCGTACCGTCGCGCGATGGTGGCTGTGCTGATTCGGCGGGCGCTTGCAGAAGCAACACGTTAGGCCGGTCAAAGATCTCATCTCAGGAGAAGAACCCATGCTCGATTTAGTGTTGCGAGGCGGCAAGATTCTGGACGGTACCGGCAGCGGGATGCGCGACGGCGATGTCTGCATTCGCGGCGAGCGCATTGTCGCCATCGGCGACCGCCACGGCGAAGGTGCTGTGCGCGTGATCGACGTGGACGGGATGCTGATCACGCCCGGTTTCGTCGATGTGCATTCCCATTATGATGGCCTGCTGCTCGCCGACATCCCGGACTCGTCGGCGGTCATGCAGGGCGTGACGACGCTCGTGGTGGGCAACTGCGGCTTCTCGCCGGCGCCGGTCAACGCGCTGTTCCGCGATCTGCTGCTGGCGCAGATGGATGCGATCCTCGGCGGCGTGGAGTTCACATGGACGACCTTCGGCGGCTACCTCGACACGCTGGAGGCGAAACACCCGCCCGTCAACACCGCCGCGCTCGTCGGACATAACGCCGTGCGCGTGGCCGCGATGGGCTTCGAGATGCGCCAGGCACGCATGGACGAATTGGAGACGATGCGCCGCTACGTGGCCGAGGCGATGGAGTCGGGCGCGGCCGGGTTGTCGACTGGCCTCGTCTATCCGCCCGGCACGTTCGCCAACACCAGCGAGGTTGTCGAGCTGGCGCGCGTGGTGAAGAAATACGGCGGCATCTATACCAGCCACATCCGCAACGAGGCTAACAAGCTGATTGACGCCGTGCAGGAAGCGATCACGATTGGCGAGGAATCGGGCGTGCCGGTGCAGATCTCGCACTGCAAGGTCTCCGGCTCAACGAACTGGGGACAGAGCGGCCGGCTGATCCAGACAATCCACGACGCTCGGGCGCGCGGCCTGGATGTGACCGGCGATCAGTACCCGTACATCGCCGGCAGCACCATGCTTTCGACGCTGCTGCCGCCATGGGCGCATGAAGGCGGTGTGCCCGAGACGATGATCCGCCTGCGCAGCGCCGAGATGCGCTCGAAGATGCGCCACGACATGCTCAACGGCGTGGGCGACTGGTGGAATCCGTCGCGCAATACGACCTGGGACAAGGTCATGATCGCCGCGTCGCCGTTCAAACCGGAGATCGAAGGCAAGACGCTCGAACGCCTGGCGCAGGAGGCGCAGACCGACCCGTTCACCGTCCTGTTCGACCTGCTGCTGGAGACCCAATCACGCATCCTGATGGTGATCTTCATGATGCACGAAGACGACGTCAAGACGATCATGCGCGACCCGCAGATCATGGTCGGCACCGACGCGCTCGGCACCGGCAGCCGGCCGCACCCGCGCGCCTACGGGACCTATCCGCGCATCCTCTCCAAGTATGTGCGCGAGGAGCACGTGATCGAACTGCCCGAGGCGATTCGCAAGATGACGTCGTTCCCGGCCCAGCGTTTTGCGATGAAGGATCGTGGTGTGCTGCGCGAGGGCGCGTACGCCGACGTGGTCGTGTTCGATCCCAAGACGGTCAAAGATGAAGCCACGTTCGAAGATCCGATCCAGCAGCCGAAGGGCATCCCGTACGTGCTGGTGAACGGCACGATGGCGATTGAGGACGGCAAGGTGACGGCGGCGCGCTCGGGCAAGGTGTTGCGGCGGGCTGGGGCGTAGCACTCCTGGCAAGGAAGCTCGATGGCGTGGTCAGTTGTCGATCGTTGGGGAAACACGATTGTCCTTACTAACGAACGGTGGGCGCACATCGCCGAAGGGCATTGGGAACTGCGCGGCTTCCGAGACGAGGTACTCATGACCGTGCGTCTCGGCAGCCGCAGCCAGGATCGGCGAGATAGCACAAAGTACCGCTATGCGCGAAGCTTCTCCAACCTGCCTGCGGGATACACCCATATCAACGTCATTGTTCGCTTGCAGCCAGCGCAGTTCATTATCACGGCGTATCCGAAACGCAATCGGTGAACCATGAAGAACCAATTGGGCATCTTATATGACAAAGAAGCGGACGTGCTATACGTATCGCTCGGTCGCCCCAAGTATACGTCGTATGTCGAGGTGGATGACGATTTCATACTTCGCCTTGACCCGACCTCGGGCGCAATCGTAGGGTTTACGATCATCGATTTTTCGGCACACTTTACGGTTGATCAACCGATCCTATCACTGCCTTTGCTTGCGGATTTTGTGCGCGTACCCGATCAGCGACGAACGAAAGCTCTGGCAGAGCGCAAGGCTTCCTATCAAACGAAAAAGAGCGGGGTGAAGACTGAGGGCGCACACAGAGGGCGTGCGAGGAAATCGGCATGAAGCTCGCGTTGTTTGTGAATGGAGTTGCCGTTGCCGCCGACGCTGTGCCCAACGAAACGCTGCTGCCGCTGTTGCGCCGCCACGGCTATTTCGGCGTCAAGCACGGCTGCGAAGACGGCGCGTGCGGGGCATGTTTGGTGCTGGTGGACGGCGTGCCGCGCAACTCATGCGTGACGCTAGCCGCGCAGGTGGCAGGTTGCGCCGTCACGACGATAGAGGGCATGGGCGGTGATCAGCAGCGCGGCTGGAAGGGCAGCGAGCCGCTGCACGTACTGCAACGAGCCTTTGCCGCGTCGGGCGCCATCCAGTGCGGCTATTGCACGCCCGGTTTGATCCTCGCCGCGAAGGCGCTGCTTGACCGCAACCCGCACCCGACCGAAGCCGAAGTGCGCGATGCGCTGTCCGGCGTGTTGTGCCGCTGCACCGGTTACCTCAAGCCGGTGCAGGCCGTGCTGGCCGCGGCGCGCGGGGAGACCGGCGTGCCAACCGGTGTGCCGTTCGACGCCGTCTTTGGCGCTCCGCTGCGCTCCACGCCGGATGCGCCGGGACTGGCGCCGGCCGGCGCCGTGACGCAGACGCTGCTGCCAACGATGGTTGTTGCGCCGGCCGGCCCCGTAACGAAGGTGGTGGGCAAGCCGGAGCAGAAGGTCGACGCGCTCAAGCTGGTGCAGGGCAAACCGGCGTTCACCGACGACATCGAACTGCGCGGCATCTTGACGGCCAGGGTGCTCTGGTCGCCGGTGGCGCATGCGCGCATCACGTGCATCGACGTATCGAAAGCGCGCGCTCTGCCGGGTGTGGCGGCGGTGCTGACCTACCAGGACATTCCGCGCGTCGTATATTCGACGGCCGGGCAATCCGACCCGATCCCCGGGCCGCTCGATTCCGTCTCGCTCGACAGCAAGGTGCGCTTCGTCGGCGATCGCGTGGCGTTTGTGGCTGCCGAGAGCGACGAGATCGCGGAGCAGGCGCTAGCGCTGATCGATGTGGACTACGAGGAACTGCCTGCCGTGCTCGATATGCGCGAGTCGCTGAAGCCGGACGCCCCCCGCATCCATGACGAGCCGGACTACGTGCGCTTTGGCGAATCCGATCCATCTCGCAACCTGGCGGCCGCGATTCGCATCAACATCGGCAACGTGGACGACGGCTTCAAGCAGGCCGAGCGCATCTTCGAGCACGAGTACGTCGTGCCGAAGGTGCAGCAGGTCAGCATCGAGCCGCATGTGGTGGTGACGTGGTGGGACGAGGACGACCGGCTGGTCATTCGCTCGTCCACTCAGGTGCCGTTCCATGCGCGGCGCATCCTGTCGCCGGTGCTGGGCCTGTCGCCCAAGCGCATCCGGGTCATCAAGCCGCGCATCGGCGGCGGCTTCGGCGGCAAGCAGGAAGTGCTGATCGAGGACGTGGCTGCGCACCTGACGATCGCCACGGGCCGACCGGTGCGCTTCGAGTACACGCGCGGCGAGGAGTTCCTGGCGGCGCGCTCGCGCCACCCGATGCGCGTGCGCATGAAGACCGGCGTCACCCGCGACGGCAAGATCGTCGCGAACGAGATGGTCGCCCTGTCGGATACCGGGGCTTACGGTTGCCACGCACTGACGGTAACCGGCAACACCGGGCACAAAGCGATGGCGCTCTACAACGCACCGAACATCCGCTTCTATGCGGACGTGGTTTACACCAATACGCCGCCGTCCGGTGCGTATCGTGGATACGGCGTCCCGCAGGGCTTCTTCCCGCTTGACGTGCACATGGAACGGATCGCCGAGGCGATGGGTTGGGATCCGCTCGAGTTCCGTCTGAAGAACACGGTCAAGGCCGGCGATGAGCACCCGTTCAGCCGCGCCTGGAGTGAGGGTCGCGAGCCGCGCCCGGAGATCATCAAGACCTGCGGCCTGCCGCAATGCGTGGAGCGCGGTGCCGCGGCAATCGACTGGCACGCCAAGCGCGCACGTGCCGACTATCACGCTGTTCCCGGCGCGCCGCATTTGCGCCGCGGTCTCGGCGTGGCGCTGGTGATGCAGGGCACCGCGATCCCGTATCTCGACATGGGCGCAGCCAGCATCAAGATTAACGACGACGGCTCGTTCAACGTGCTCGTCGGCGCGACCGACCTCGGCACCGGCTCGGATACCGTGCTGGCGCAGATGGCGGCCGAGGTGCTCGGCGTGACGCTGGACGACATCATCATCTACTCGTCCGACACCGATTTCACGCCGTTCGACAAAGGCGCGTATGCCAGCAGCACGACGTACATCAGCGGCACGGCCGTGACGCGCGCCGCGCAGCAGGTCGCCGACCAGATTCGCGAGGCGGCAGCGGGTATGTTCAGCACGTCCGGCATGGCGGTGCGCGCCGCCGATGTGGCGCTCCGCGACCGGCAGGCGTTTGCGCCCGATGGCCGCTCCGTCACACTGGCGCAAGTGGCGCTCGAATCGCTGCACCATGCGAACCAGCGCCAGATCATGGCGGTCGCCTCGTACGTGTCGCCGGAATCGCCGCCGCCGTTCGCCGCCCAGTTCGCCGAGGTGACGGTCGACATCGAGACGGGCGAGGTGCGCGTCGAGAAGCTGGTCATGGCCGTCGACTCCGGCGTGATCGTGAACCCGCTGACCGCCTCGGGGCAGATCGAAGGCGGCATGACGCAGGCGCTCGGCTACGCCGTGTGCGAGGAGATGACGTTTGACGCGCGTGGCGCGATCGAGCAGCGCAACCTTCGCGACTACAAGATCTTTGCCGCTAACGAGATGCCGGAACTGCAGACGATCTTCGTGGAGACGTACGAGCCGTCGCACCCGTTCGGTGTCAAGGCGGCCGCGGAGATCCCGATGGACGGCGTCGCGCCGGCGGTCGCCAATGCCGTGCACGACGCGGCGGGCATCTGGATGGACCAGATTCCGATGACGCCGGAACGGGTCTGGCGGGCATTGAAGGCGCAATAGGTTGGTCGTGTGGCGTGCCAGTTGGCACGCCATGCTGTTCGTGATTGACAGCACATCACGCTGAATCCACCTTGGCGAGGAGCCCATGTCCTTCACAATCTTCGTTGCACCCTTCCTGACCGAGTTCAACGTCCGCGCCATCGACTACGCGGCGCACATGCCCGGCGTGCGGCTCGGCGTGATCAGCCAGGAGGCGCAGGAAAAGCTGCCGCAGTACGTTCGCTCGCGCCTGACGGGGCACTGGCGAGTGGACGATGCGCAGAACGCCGGACAACTGGTCACGGCAGCAGAGGCGCTGGCGCGCCAGATCGGTGCGCCCATTCACCGTCTGTTTGGCGGCAACGAACAGATACAGATGCCGATGGCGGAGGCGCGCGAGAGGCTTGGTGTGGCGGGCATGTCGTCCGACACGGTCAGAAACTTTCGCGACAAGGCGCAGATGAAGGAAGTGCTGCGCAGCGTGGGATTGCCGTGCGCGCGCCACAGCCTGTTGACCAGCGAAGCCGCCGCATGGGCGTTCGCCGGCGAAACGGGTTACCCGCTGGTCGTCAAGCCGCCGGCGGGCGCCGCATCGCAGGCGACGTACAAGGTCGAGAACGCCACGCAACTGCGCGACGCGCTGGACAAGGCCGCGCCATCGCCGGCCAACGAGGTGCTGATCGAGGAGTTCATCGTCGGCGAGGAACATTCCTTCGACACTTTTTCTCTGCACGGCAAGCCGGTCTTTCATTCGCTGACACACTACCTGCCGCAGCCGCTCGATGTCATACGCAACCCGTGGATTCAGTGGTGCGTGCTGCTGCCGCACGAGATCGAATCGCCGCGCTATGACGACATTCGCGAGATCGGCTGGCGCGCGCTCGAAGCGCTCGGCATGGACACCGGGGTGAGCCACCTCGAATGGTTCCGGCGGCGCGACGGCAGCATCGCGATCTCTGAGGTCGCCGCCCGGCCGCCCGGCGCGCAGATCATGACGCTGATCTCGCGCGCCAACGAATTCGACGCGCTCGGGGCGTGGGTCAAGTTGATCGCCAAAGACACGTTCGAAGTGCCCACCCGTCGCTACGCCGTGGGCGCGGCCTATCTGCGCAGCCAGGGCGAGGGGCGGGTCAAGGCGATCCACGGCCTGGAAACGGCGATGCAAGAGGTCGGCCATCTGGTGACCGACGCGAAGCTGCCCGCGATTGGTCAGGAAAAGAGCAAGACATACGAGGGCGAGGGCTTCATCATTGTGCGGCATCCGGAGACGTTGGTCGTCCAGCAGGCGCTGACGACGCTCATCAACGCCGTGCGCATCGAGATGGG
Organism: Chloroflexota bacterium; assembly: GCA_016235055.1. Taxonomy (NCBI): domain Bacteria; kingdom Bacillati; phylum Chloroflexota; species Chloroflexota bacterium. The sequence continues at coordinate 56,556 of JACRMK010000051.1, forward strand.
CTAATGCCCGCCTGGCTCGATAACTTGCTGCGCCCGTTGCGCGGCCCGCGACGGCTTGTCTCTGACGCGGCTGCGCTGTATAGGATACCGGTCCTGCTCGTGCACTTCTTGCCGGTATCTGACGGTGCGATCGACCTACGTATCTCCGCTGAAACGCGTGCACCGCTTGACCTGATTTGCCGAACGGGTGGCCGTTCGTTGGCGACCATGATAGGGCGATGGAAGCGGGCATCGGACTGATGGATGGCCCGCAGTAACCCGAGCTGACAACCGCATGGCAGCCGATCGACAGAGACGGCCTGGAAACGTATGGATCGCTCAACGCATGCTGGTCGCGTGGGCGGCCTTCGGGTTCCTGGCCGCCGCCGCGACGTATTTCACCAGGCAGATCGACGCGTTTCGAAGTATGGTCTTCAACGCAGACCTGCTGCTAACCGAAGATTTGTACCGGCATTTTGTTCAGGGTAACGACTTCTCGCGCTGGGCCTGGTCTGCGGCGACATACTGGTTCCCCGATAGTACGCTGTACTTTGCGCTACGCTTCCTCACCGGCAACCTGCAGGCGGCTGCCATCAGCTATGCGCTCGCGCAGGTGGTGCTCTGCGTTGTCGGAATCATGGCGCTATCGCGCCTGACATTCCGCAAATATGTGCCCGCGCACGACGCGCTAATCATTGCGTGCGGAGCGCTTTACCTGGGCGGTGCCGCACTGTGGTTGCCGGGCGCGCAGTACCTGTTGGGGCCGGTTCTGCATGGCGGCGTGGCGCTCACTTTGCTCTTCGCGCTGGCGCTCGTCATCTGGCTTTTGGTTCGCCCGGCCACAAGGCCTGGGCAGGCGCTGGCTATGGCCACGTTGGGCGCATTGGCGTTCGCGGCTACCCTGTCCGACCTGTTCTTTGTGCCGCAGGTGCTCGTACCGCTTGGCGGCGCGTTACTGGCGCTGGCCGTCCGGCTACCGGCATACCGCCGGCGCGCTGCGGCGCTGGCCGCTGTGCTTGGTGTGGCCAGCACGGCCGGTTTTGTGGCCGATCGCATGGCGCGCACGTCCGTGGATAACGTAAGCATGATGCTCGCGCCGGACCACGCCGGCCGATCGCTCGCGGCATTGGCGGGCGTTGTGCAGCAAGCCGGTTCGGCCAGCCCTTTGCACGCGGCGCTGATCGCGCTGTGGCTCGGCGGCCTGTTCGCATACACGCTGCGGCGCGTGCGGGGCGCCGGTGTCAACGCTGCGCCGTCGGATGTGGCAGCGGTGGTGCTGGGCGCCGCGCTGGCGGTGCACGCGCCCGTTGAATTGGCTTTCGTCGTGCTGGCCGGCATCTTCAGCGATATCACGAACCTGCGGTATTTCGTGCCGTTGCTAGTCCTGCCCACCGGCTGGGGCTTCGTGCTCTTGCTTTCGCCATGGAGCGATGGGACGCGCCGCGCCGTGTGGCTGTCAGCGGGCTGCGCCGTGGCGATCAGCGCCATCATGCTGGCGCAGGCGGTAGCCGATGCGCCCCGGCTCGCGAAGCTATCGCAAGTGACGACGTACTACCCTGCGGATGTCGCGTGTCTGGACGAGCAGTTGTCGCCGCTGGGTGTGACGCGGGGAGTGGCAACCTACTGGCAGGCCCGACCGACCGCGCTGCTCTCAAGAAACGGCCTGGAACTCGCGCAGGTAACGGCCGACCTCGCGCCGTTCTACTGGGAGAACGATCTAAGCGCGTATGACATTGAGCCGCAGTTCATCCTGCTTGACCGCCGCCCCGGCATGCCCGCGGAATACGTGATCGACGAGAAGCGCGTGCGTGCTCGTTTTGGCGCCCCGGCCGCAATCATCGATTGCGCGGATGCGCGCGCGCTGGTCTACAACCGGCCGTCAGATACGGCGCTGCCGGTGATGTTCAAAGGTGCGCCGGGACTGGCCAGTTTCCGCCGCGCAGGTGACAGCTACACATATCAGCCTGCAAATCTGCCGGGCGCCGTCGGCCGGGTTGATGGGCTTGGACGCACCGTGGCGGGCGGTCCACCGGGCTTCCTGACCTTTGGGCCGTATGTACCGTTGCCGCCGGGTGACTACGCCTTGGTGATCGAGTACGCCGCACAGAGTCCCAGTGATCGGATCGGCGCATGGGATGTGTCGATCGCACGTCCGGGGGGCGACGCGATTGCGGCGTCCGGGACGCTGACGACCGCCGGCGCGCAGGCGCGTGGCGCATTCAGCCTGGCCGAAACCGGCATCGTTGAGGTGCGAATCATGTACGCCGGGCCGGGCAGTCTGACGGTCAGCGCGCTGAAGCTGGCGAAGCTGAAGTGAACCGGGGTGCCACCGCTTGCGGCAGCAGTCTGGATGTTGACAATTGACCTGCAATTCCGTATAACTACCCCAAGTACGAACGCAGGCGAACAGTGCGCAGTCCACTTGCCCCACACAAGGAGCATCCGATGAAATCCGACATCCAGCGCATACGCTGGCCCCTCATCTTCCTGGCGTTCATCGGCTTCCTGCTCGTCATCAGCGGCACCCTGGCGAGCAACACCGACAGCGGCCCGGAGAAAGCGTTTGCGCGGCTCAATGAGCGTTCCGGCAACCGGCTGGACGCGCACTGGGATGCGCGCACCGGCGTACCGGATTTCCTGTCCGGCCGCGAGGCGGGCGATCGCATCCCGTACACGCCCGGTGCGATCGAGCACGGCAACCCGGCCGCGATCGCGCACGGTTTCCTGGATGAAAACCGAGCGTTGTTCAAGCTGGGCAGCGCGGCTGACGAGTTCAAGACGCTGCGCATCGAGCCCGACGCGCAGCGCGGCTGGGCCCATGTGCGCCTGGCACAGTCCTACAAGGGCATCCCCGTCTTTGGCCGTCAGTTCGTCGTGCATATCGACGAACGGGAGCGCATCGTAGCGGTCAACGGTCAATACCGTCCTGAGATCGACCTGTCGACCTCGGCGAGCATCACCGCCGCCGACGCAGAACGCGCCGCCGCGCGCGATCTGATGGACACGCAACTCGACGCAGACGAGAAGGCGACCGTGCAGGCCGAGGTACAAAAGGAACAAACGCAGTTGACCGTCTTCGTCGAGGAGAACGGCAAAGCAACGTTGACGTGGCACGTCATCATCGTGACCGACAACCCGCTCGGCGAGTTCCACACCTTTGTCAACGCCAACCGCCCGGCGATTGTCTACCGCTATGATGCGGCCAATGAGGACAAAGTCCGTCGCACGTACACGGCCGACAACAAGACGAGCATCCCAGGCCGCATACTGGCGGAAGAAGGCGAACGCACCGACGATCCGGTCGCGCAGGCGGCGCACGACGGCGCGGGCAAGGTCTACGACTACTATCTGAAGACGTTCAAGCGTGATGCGATTGACGGGCAGGGCAGCCCGATGATCTCGACCGTGCATTATGGCAGCACAACGGCCGACGCGCAGAACGCCTCATGGATCAGCCAGCGCAAGCAGATGGTCTATGGCGACGGCGGGCAGGTCTTCCAGCCGCTGGCCTACGGCCTGGATGTGGTCGGCCACGAGTTCACGCACGGCGTGACCGACGCGACAGCGCAACTGATCTACCAGGGCCAGTCGGGCGCGTTGAACGAGTCGTACTCCGACGTATTTGCCGCGATGATCGACCGCGGTAACTGGCTGATCGGCGAAACGGTCATCAAGTCGCCGCCGTATCCCGTGCCGTATCTGCGTAATATGGAAGACCCGACGGCCGGCGGACGCTATAACCCCGCCGATCCGCTCAAGTCGGCCGGGCAGCCGGCGCACATGCGCGACTTCGCGAACCTGCCGCTGGAGCGCAAGAGCGACAACGGCGGTGTGCACGTCAACAGCGGCATTCCAAACCGCGCGGCATTCCTGATCGCGCAGAAGATTGGCCGCGAGAAGACCGAGCAGATTTACTACCGCACGTTGACGCAGTACCTGACCCCGAGCTCGCAGTTTCCCGACGCGGTGCGCTTGACCATGCGCGCAGCACAGGACCTGTTCAGCGCGACCGAAGTGCAGGCGGTACGCGACGGCTTCGCGGGAGTCGGGCTGGATGCCAGCAACGCGCCGGCGCCCACGCCGACGCCGTCGGGTACGCGCCGCGCCTCAACGCCGACGCCGGCGTCCTCGCCGACGGCGCAGCCGCAGGCGGCGGGCTGCACGAATCTGGTCGTGAACGGCGGCTTCGAGGCGCAGAATCAGGGTTGGATCGAGGTGTCGTCGCAGGGTGCGATCATCGACACCGAACTGCCGCATAGCGGCGCGCGCAGCGCCTGGCTGGGCGGCATCTCGGAAGAGAACATGCAGTATGTCTACCAGGACGTGCGCATCCCGGCCAATGCGAACAAGGTGATTCTGGGGTACTGGCGCCTGGTGCACAACGAGACCGAGGATGCCGCCGCGTCGCCTGCGACGTTCTGGGCGATTATCGCGGATTCGAATGGCAACGCGCTGGGCTCGGTGGAGCAACTGCCGTCCACCGACGGCGATGACAACTGGCATCAGGCTCAGTTTGACATCACGGAGTTTGCCGGCAAGGCGATCCGCATCGCGTTTATCTCCGAGAATGCGGTCGGCAACCTGAGCAGTATGTTCGTCGACGACGTGGAGATGAACTCGTGTACGACCGGCCCGGTCTCGCAGCCGACGCCGGCGGGCAACAAGCTGCAGATCGAAGGCGCAATCAAGAACGGCGACACGGGTCGCGGCATCGAGGGCGCCAAGATCTTCTTCCTGCGCCCCGGCCTCAGCGCGACCGACGCTGCCGCGGATGACACCGTCACGGCCGACGAGGTGCTGACCTTCGGCGTGTCGGATGCGACCGGCTTCTACCGCGCCGCCGATCCGATCCCGAACGGCCAGTACAGCGTCATCGTTATTGCCGGCGGTTTCCGCCCGATCATCTCCGACGAGGGCATTACCATCCCGTCGAGCGCCAAGGGCACGTACACCGTGAACGCGACCATGCGGCCGAGCCGCTAACGTCCGGGAGACTAACATGAGCACCAACCTCAAGTGCTGCATCTGCAATGAGCCGGCGCCGGCCGGCAATATTTACGCGGGACGTGCCTACTGCGACCGGCATCTGGCCGCCGTACACCGACCCAACCCGTCGTTCTGGCGTTCGGCGTTCGTGCAGGTTATTTTGATGGGTGCGTTCGCGGCGATTGTCGCGGTGGTCACGCTGCCGCTGACCAATCTCGACCAGACCGCGCTGATTGTCATCGGTCTGTTCCTGGCGATTGTACCGACCGGTCTCTGGTTGTGGTACTTCTACCGCCAAGACCGGCTGGAGCCGGAGCCCAAAACCAAGATCGCGGGCGTCTTCCTGCTGGCGCTGCTACTGACCGATGCGGTGGGGCTGCGCATCGTCGGGCCGCTGTTCAACGTCAGCCAGTGGGCCGTCATCAATCGCACCACGTCGTTGCTGGCGAATATCCTGATCTTCGGCTTCACATTCGAGACGATCAAGTACGTCGCCATCCGCGCCATCGTTTACGCCACCGACGAGTTTGACGAGCGCATGGATGGCGTCGTCTACGGCACGACGGCCGGTCTCGGCGTGGCGACACTGCTCAACCTGCACCACATCATTGACAACCAGGGCGTGGCACTGGCGCCGGGCGTCATCAGCGTGGTCACGACCGCGCTGGCGCAGGCGTGCTTTGGCGGCCTGCTCGGATACTTCATGGCCGAGGCCAAGTTCAGCCATCGGCCAATCTGGTGGGTGCCAGGCGGGTTGGCGCTATCGTCCGTCTTGAGCGGCCTGTTCACCTGGCTGATCGATGAAGTCAGCGCGTCCGGGCTGTCGGTCAATCCGTGGAACTCGTTGCTGCTGGGCGTAGCCGTGGCGCTGGCGACGTTCCTCGTGCTGGTTTGGCTGATGCGCCGCTCAATCCGCATGCAACTGGGCGAAGCGAAGTCCTAGCCGGAGGAGGCTACCATGACCCCAAGCCTGCAAACAACTCAAACCTGGGATTTCCGGCTCGGCCGCAAGGACGTCGGCGTCGCGTTGGTGCTGCTCGCTGCACTGGCGGTTGGCTGGGTCCTGCGTATGTCGGTGGAAAACCGGACCGCCGTCTTTCAGGACCAAGCGACCGGATTCACGGTAACCTACCCGGCGACCTGGGGCAGCACGGAATCGCTGCGACAGGTCATGCTCAAGGTCGAAAACCCGGCCACCGAGTCGGCGTTCAAGGCGTCGCTGGTGGTGGACCGACGCGGGCTGGATACGCAGAACCCCCCGACCCTGCAACAGTTGGTGGATCGGCGCGTCGCACAGCAGGGCACGCTGACGGCATACCATCTGCTGTCCACCGCCGACGCAACGGTATCCGGCCTGAAGTCGATGCGGCAGGAGTACGCCTATGTGGTGCAGCCGATCGACCAGGCGCGCCGCGCGTCGGTGCCGGTAGTCGTCCACGCGATTGAATACGTGGTCATCGGCAAGGATAGCGCTTACTACATTACGCTGGCCGTGCCGGAAGACGAGGCGGCCGGCGCATCCCCGCTGATGGACAGCATCATTCGATCGGTCAAGGTAAATTGATGAGCGAGACCTCGACGCAACCACCGAGTGTGCCGGCGCCGGAAGCCGGCGCGTCCGCTCCCAAGGCGCTTGAGCTGCCGCGCGGCGCGCTGCTGGTGATGCGCGTGAGCGGCGGCCTCCGATTCACGACGCAGGAGATGGTGGTGTATCCCGATGGCCGCGTCACGCCGGGCGCCGACGACACGGTCAAGACGGTATTCAACCGCACGCAGCGCAGCATGGCCGATGCGCATATCGTGCGTCTGCGCAAGCTGCTCGATCAGTCGGGCTTCTTCAAGAGCCAGCCGCCCAAAGTCGAGCCCAGCCCGGATGGCTATGCATACGAAATCGTGTCTCGCATTGGCCCGAAGCACAATCATATAGAGGTCTTTACCGGAACGATGCCAGATGGCGTACAGACGCTGGTAGATTACCTCATGAAGTGGATGCCGCCGTCAGACGAGAGTTGACCGGTCGAACAGCATAGCTGTGGTCAGCGCACGAAGGACTTCCGAGGCCCGGTTGCTTCGGAAGTCTCTTTGTGTCGGCAGCTATTGGGGTATACCGCAAAAGTGTCGGGGCCGCACGGCTGGCCAATCCGTCATTCCGGCATGTTTCTGGCCGGAATCTACTCAAGCGGTTCGGCACAGACGCTCAGGGTTGCGGTTGGCGTGGATGCCGGCTAACACCATGCCGGCATGACGATCCGTTGTGCCTCCGACAGTTTGGCGGTATACCCCAGCTATTGCGCTGCCTTGCATTGTCATAACGCATTATGATAGAATCTGCGCATCATAAGCTATAAGCAATCATCTTTGTACTACTTACCACACGAGGAGAAAGCGTCTATGGGCAAGATTGCCGGCAGGAAGGTCGTGGGCACCGGCGGTGAGGTTTTGGTCGAGCAGGCCAAAGCCGCCGGCGTGCGCTACCTGTTTACCAACCCCGGTTCGGCAGAAGCGGCGTTCTTCGATGCGCTGGTCGAAGCGCCCGACATCCAGCTGATCATGGGCTTGCACGAGGGCATTGTCATTGCATTAGCCGACGGCTACGCCAAAGCAAAGGGCGATGTCGGATTCGTGAATGTGCACACAATTGGCGGCACCGGCCAGATGGCCGGCCAGCTATACAATGCCTTTCGCGATGGTACGCCGCTGGTGGTTACCGCCGGCATGCCGGATAATGAGTACTACACGGATCTGGTCGGCCTGGCTGCGTCGCCCGGCTTCAACCAGAAAGAGGTCAACCGCCAGTTCACCAAGATCTCGTGGGAGATTCGTAACCCGGAAGCGATAGCGCTCTCGCTGCGTCGGGCATTCAAGGTGTCGACGGCGAATCCGCCGGGCCCGACGTACGTCGCGTATTCGAACTACGCGTTGGAAGCGCCGAACGTCGAGGTGATGGTCTACCCGCGCGAGCAGTTTGAGATAGCGCCCAACGCCGCGCCGGATCCGCGCGCGATAGAGACCTTGGCCGAAAAGCTGCTTTCATGCAAGCAGCCGGTGCTGTTCGTGGGCGACGAAGTCTGGAAGGCCGGCGCGCAGGCCGAGGCTGTCGTCCTGGCCGAGACACTCGGGGCCGTGGTGACGCACGGCAGCGACGCGTTTCGCAACTTCCCCACGCAGCACCCGTATTACTACGGCTTCTATCGCGGCGTCGCACTGCCGGAAGGCGCCGACCTGTTCTTGTCCATCGGCGGCAAAGCGACCGGCGGCTGGGGTGAGCGCGAGAATGACAACTCGTGGCCGATCCTCGACTACTCGGCGGCCATGGGCATGAACCTCGACCACATGGGCCGTAACTACCCGATGGATCTGGCGATCATGTCGAACGTCAAGACCGGCATGCGCGCGCTGATTGACTGTCTGCGCGCCATGAGTTCGCCGCAGTCCGATACGCGGCGCTCGGCCCGGCAGGAGGATCTGTCCACGCGCGCGGCCGTCCGGCAGCAGCACCACGCCGACTGGCTCAAGCAGAATTTCAGCAACACCGTCATTCACCCGGTGCGGCTTTCGTACGAGTGCGAGCAAGCGCTGGAGCCCGGCACAATCTTTGTCAACGAGCACTTCACCGCCGACCACAGCCCGATTCACTTTGGCTACAGGCAATCGGAGAAGGAAAAGATGTGGCTCGGCACATCGGGCGGCTCGCTGGGCTGGGGCGTGGGCGCGGCGATCGGCGCCAAGATCGCGCGGCCCGACACGCCGGTCTTCCTCAGCATCGGCGACGGCTCGACGATGTACTCCTCGTCGGCATTCTGGACGATGGCGCGCTATGGCGTGCCGGTGCTGACGGTGGTTTGGAACGACTTCAATTACCAGACGGTGCGGCATGCGTTCCACCGCCTGGGAGGCGTTGCAGCACGCACCAACAAGTATCCCGGCATGTTCCTGGGCGACCCGCAGATCGACTTCGCCATGCTGGCCAAGAGCCAGGGCGTGCAGAGCGAGCGCGTAACGGAGAATGGGCAGATCGCCGCGGCGCTGAAGCGCGGCATGGATGCCACCAAGCGCGGCGAGCCGTACCTGATTGACGTCGTCATCTCGCGCGTGGGTGGCGGCGCCGACTCGACGTGGCACCAGCAGTTCAACCTGGCCATGCAGGGCGCCGACATCGAACAGTAAAGGAACCGGGCCGGCGTCTCCGCATGATGGGGCGCCGGCCCATCGCGGCTAACCGGCGGGCGGGGCCCGCCTCACTTCCTACCAAAAGGACAGGAGAACAAGCACCGTGACGGAATTCAACTTTGAAGCGTTGTATTCGAAGTCCGCAGCCGATCGAGTAGGCTCGATGGGCCAGCGCCGCTGGGGCCAGGCGGGCATGCTGGCGCCGATCAAGTATTCGTTCGAAGGCGGTATGCCCGACCCGAGCACCTACCCGATGGAAGGCATCGCTGATGCGACGCGCCGCGTCTGTATGACCGACCGCCTGGCGCTGAACTACGGCGCCTTGATGGGCTTCGACGGCTTCCGTGACCAGGTGGTGCGCCTCGAGAGCATCTTCCCCGGGCGCAAGCCGACTCGCGACGACGTGCTAATCACGTCAGGCGCGAGCCAGGCACTGCAACTGATCTACGCGGCCTTCATTAACCCCGGCGACACCGTGATTCTGGAAGAGCAGTCGTACGTCGCGCAGCAGATCCGGGTCTACCATCCGAACGTCGTGACCGTGCCGATGGATGAGCACGGCTACGTGGTTGCCGAGTTCCGCAAGTTGCTGGTCGACCTGACCAACAAGGGCATCCGCCCGAAGCTGTTCTACACAGTGACCGGCTTCCACAACCCGCTCGGCATCTCGTTCAGGCAGGATCGCTACCAGGCGGCGCTCGACCTGGCCAAGGAGTTCGGCTTCGTCATCGTCGAAGACGATCCGTACAGCCGCATCCGCTTCGCGGGCGACGATGTGCCGAGCATGTACAGCATGGACGACACCGGCCGCTATGTGATTCGCACCGGCACCGTCTCGAAGATCCTCGGCGCGGGCTTGCGCCTCGGCTGGGTCATTGCGCACCCGGACATCCTGCGCGTCTGCACGCAGTTCAAGCAGGACGGCGGCACCAATCCGTTCGCGCAGCGCGTCGCGGCCGAGTTCTGGAAGGACAACCTCTGGAGCCACATTAAGGTCGTGACGGCGTCGTACAAGCACAAGCGCGACACGATGGTCGCCGCGCTGAAGGAACATTGCAGGGACCTGTCGGACTGGAACATGCCGGACGGCGGCATCTTCCTCTGGGTCAACCTGCACAAGGATGTGGACGATGTGAAGTTGAACGACGTGTCTGCGCAGGAAAGCGTGGCCTATCGCCCTGGCGTTGCGTTTGCCAGCGACCCTGCCAAGGGCAAGGGCGTTCTGCGCCTGGCATATTCATTCCAGGACCCGGAGACGATCACCGAGGGCATCAAGCGGCTGGGCCGCGCGATGCACGCCGCCGCGGACTAGCATCCGGCGGTATCGACACGGCAGACGGCGGGCGGGCGCAGCGTGGCCTGCCCGCCGCCTTTATGAAACGAGCACGCGCATGAGCAATCGCAACGAGCGCCGCCCCGACGAGCTGTCGCTCGACATGAACCACCGCATCCTGCAGATCAAGTGGATGGACGGCCACATCAGCCAGTACGACTTCGACTACCTGCGGCGCAAGTGCCCGTGTGCCGAGTGCCGGCCGTGGATACATGGCGCGGCGCCAGTCGGTGCGGTACCGGATAGCGTCAAGACCGCCTCCGGCGACATCGCTGGTCCCCAGCATGTCCAGTTTGTTGGCTCGTACGCGGTGACGATCCAGTTTGCCGACGGGCACGGCGCGGGCATCTACACCTGGCCGTATCTGCGCGAAATCTGCCCATGCGGACAGCACGGCGAGTCCGACATCAAAAAGAAGGAAGCATGAAACGCCTGATCAACCCCGAGAAGGCATTGCGGACGCTGCGCAAAACGCCCGTGCTGCTGGCCGCGCTCCTGAACGGCGTCAGCGCGGAGCAGGCCGCACGCCTGCGCGACGGCCCTGATGGCTGGAGCATGCTCTACACGCTCTGCCACATGCGCGACGAGGAGGCCATTTTCACGCAGCGCGTATCGGACCTGCTGGCCAGGCCCAACCCGACGTTTGCCTACGTGCTGAATGACGACCTGGTTGCGCGCAACAAATACGATGCAGCCGACTTTCACGCGACGGTTGACGAGTTCCTCTCGCGCCGGCGCGCTTTCATCACGCTGCTGGAAGGCGTGAGTGACGAGCAGTGGCAGTTGGAGGGCGTGCATCCGCTGCAGGGCCCGGCGACGCTGCTCGATGTGGCGCTCAACGTCGGCCTGCACGACGTGGACCATCTGGAGCAGATCGCAAGGGCATTGGCTGGTACCCCGTGAATCACTGCTACCGAATGGATCGGGCTCGGGCGGCTTGGCTTGGCGAGGAAGCGGTGCGAATTGCCGCCGTAGGTCGATACGAGATTGGCGGGCGCACGGTTCACATTGCTGATGCAGTTCGGCAAGCGGTATCCAGTACAAAGACTTTTTCGCCCGACGCGCTCGTACCGTCGCCGCAACCAGGCAAAACAGGTACACGGACAACTGTTGCCAACGAGACAACGCTGGCGGCAGGCGCACGGTTTGTGGCTGCTGGCAAACGCGTGCTGGCGCTCAATTTTGCTTCACCGTCTCATCCCGGCGGCGGGTTTCTTGATGGCGCACTTGCGCAGGAGGAAACACTTGCCCGCTCCTCCGCGTTGTACACGTGCCTCAAAGACAGCCCGATGTATGCCTATCATTGGAAGCATCGGGATCCGCTTTTTGCAGATTATGTCATTATTTCGCCTGATGTGCCAGTATTTCGTTCTGATAATGGCGACTTGCTGGCAGAGCCGTATCTTTGCTCATTCATAACTTCGCCGGCCGTTCATAAGGGTTTTCTACTTGAAGAAGACCCGCGGCGAGCGGCGGAGATTGGCCCGGTCATGCGGTTACGCATTAACAAAGTGCTGGGCATTGCCGCGCTGTACCGGCATGATGTCTTGGTGCTTGGCGCGTGGGGCTGCGGCGCGTTTGAAAACAATCCGGTCGAGATCGCAGGGCTGTTCAGTGAGGCCCTGTCTGGTGCATTTCGAGATGTCTTTCCCTCCGTGCATTTCGCGGTATATGACCGCTGGGAAGACCGCCGGCAAATCACGCCGTTTGAGCGGCAGTTTGCGTAGCGCAATTGCAAGAATAAAGGAACCGGTCGAGCATGTGCTCAACCGGTTCCATGTTCCGCCTGATGTGCCAGTTGTATCGTCATTATTCGTTGACCGTCTTTGCCGGCACGGCTGCCTGGGCTGGCGCGCCGGTGGGGGCCGGGCGGCCGCCAAGCGCACCATGGATCGGGTGCATCGGCGTGCTGACCGGGGGCGTCAGCTTCCACAGCGCCAGCGCGAATGCCAGCGTGATGACACTCACGCCGGCTGACATCCACATGGGCGCGGACGGATTCACGAACTGGAAGAGGTAGCCGGCTGCCAGCGGCCCGATCACATTGCCGATGCTACCTGCCGAACTGTAAATGCCGATCACCTGCCCGCGCCGGCCGGGCAACAGGTAGGTCAACAGGGCGATCAGCGCCGGCTGCAAGACACTGCCGCCGATCGCCTGCAGTGGCGCCGTGAGCAGTACGACCGGCAAAAGCGGCAGGGCCGGCAGAATGCCAAAGGCGAGGCCGCGGATGGCAACGCCGCCGGCAATCAGCGGTTTTTCGCCGAAGCGGCGCACCAATGGCCGGATCAGCCAGACCTGCGCGATGATGTTCATGATGCCGATGAGCGTGAAGATGCCGCCGACGATGCGTTGGGCGTCGTCAGTGGACGCGCCTTTCAGCATGATTTTGTCAGCCCACAGCACGAACGTCGACTGGAAGCCGAAGAAAGCGAACTGTCCGGTGAAGCCGATCAGCAGGATCAGCACGACGGCCGGATTGCGCAGAATCGTGCCCATGTTCATGGCCGGCGCACCGTGCGCGTTCTGCGCTGCAACCCTGCGCTTCTCGGCGGTGTGCGATTCCGGTAGCAGGAAGTAGGTCAGTGCGATCGTCACCAGCGACACGCCGGCCGCGATCATAAACGGCACGCGCGCGCCGAACTGCGCGGCCATGAATGCGCCGAACGCCGGGCCGAAGACAAAGCCGGCGCCGAACGCCGCGTTGATGACGCCGAGGCCGCTGGCGCGGTTGCGCTCGTCGGTGATGTCGGTCAGATACGCCTGCGCCACCGAAATGTTTCCGCCGGTCAGGCCGTCGATTACACGTGCAAGGTAGATCATGCCCATTGACTGCGCCAGCGCATTGACCAGCAGCGCAATGAACGTTCCGCCCTGGCTGGCGAGCAGCAAGGGGCGCCGCCCGAACGCATCGGACAGGCGGCCGAGCACCGGCGCGGCCAGCATTTGTGCGAAGAAGAAAAGGCTGGTGATTCCCGCAATATCCTGCGCCGACGCGCCAAACTCGTTCTGCGCGTACAGCGGCAGTACGGGCAAGGTAATACCAAGCCCCAGCACGTCTACAAACACGATCATGAAAACTGGGAATAATGGCGAGCGGAAAAACGACTTCCGGGCGGGTGCTTCATGGGACATGCGTCCGTCACTTTCTGCGGGGACGGGCATCCGCTTAGGCAAAATATCCGCCATCCCCTCCCTGAGATATAGCTTCAGTTACTAAGGAATGTACGCTAACGGCAGCGGTATGCATTGGCTCGCTGCCGCCGGATGTTAAGCGTGGCGCGAACGGGTCTGCCCCGGTCGGAGGGGGGACACACCGCGCTGCCGATTCCAGAATTGCGATTGCGAGCAAGTTATTCGCTGCAACTCAGGCGGGTTTAACGCCGTATTGCGCGCGAGTGCATTTCAGATTCGGGGCAGAACAACTACGCTGCCACACAGGCGCCACCATCGTCACTCCCGCGAAGGCGGGAGTCCAGAATAAGACCTCTGGATGCCCCCTTTCGCGGGCATGACGTATTGTTCCCGCCTCGCCGCCCCAGAAGTGAAATGCGCCCATTGCGCGCCGGCCCTGCAACCATGGCTGCTTTGCACTATAATACAGCAGAGACATCACTACGGGAGCAGATTGCGATGGCGAGGGAGCAATTGGCGGTTGATCTGGTCGGGTATCCGATCATGGAACTGGATACGGTCTTCGACGGCGAGCGGCCGTGGCGTGTGAACGGCCTGACGGCCGATGGATTGCTTCGAGCCGTCGATGCGCACGCGTGGACGGTCGTCACGTCTTCGCTCGACCCAAAGCGCGTGGTGCGTATGCGCCCTGACCGGATTGACGACTGGGAGTATATGAAATCGGTATGGACTCAGTCACTGATCATGAAGGAGTTCATGGACGAATAGGCGCGAAAATCCCAAATCTCAAACCCCAAAACTATCGGATAGATTCTATGCTAGCGCCAAAGCCCTATGATATCCGTGAGCGAACATTTCGATTTGCAGTTGAGGTAATACAATGGTCACGAAAACTGCCTCGCGACATGGCGACGCAGATACTGGTGCGACAACTCGTGCGGGCCAGCACATCGGTCGGCGCAAATGTCGAAGAGGCCGATGGCACAGAAACGTCACGTGACCGCATCAACAAATGGAACATCGCACGCAAAGAGGCCAGGGAGACGCGCTACTGGCTTCGCATTATTGCGGCCACAGATGCTTCAGCCGCTTCGAGCACGGACCTGGAGCGCGAGTCTGACGAGTTGGTTCGAATCTTAACCGTGCTCATTCGCAACCATCGGGCAAATAGCCAATCATAGCATCTCATGTCCCCAGGCCTTCTTTGTGACAACGGCATCAGTCTTACATCGTCAATTGGAATTTGGGGTTTGGAATTTGGGATTTCGACCTTTTCGGAGTGTCTATGTCAAACATAGTGGACGAGCTGCGCGACAAGATTCGCGGCGAAGTGCGGTTCGATCAGATCTCGCGGGCGCTGTATTCGACCGACGCCAGCATCTACCAGATCGAACCGGTCGGCGTGGTCGTGCCGCGCGATGCCGACGACATCCAGGCGGTGCTGGAAGTGGCGGGGCGGAACCAGACGCCAGTGCTGGTGCGCGGCGGCGGCACGAGCCTCTCCGGCCAGTCGGTCGGCGAAGCGATCTTGATGGATTGCTCGAAGTACTTCAACAATGTCCTCGAGATCAATAGCGAGGAGCGCTGGGTGCGCGTGCAGCCCGGTGTTGTGCTCGACCATCTGAACAAAGCGCTGGAGCCGCACGGGCTCTGGTTCGGTCCCGATGTCGCGCCCAGTAACCGCGCCACGCTCGGCGGCATGATGGGCAACAACTCCGCCGGCATGCGCTCAATTGTCTACGGCAAGACGATCGACCACGTCATATCGCAGAACGTGCTGCTGAGCGATGGCACGCGCGCTGTCTTCGAGGCGCTGGACGAGCCGGCGTTTCAGGCCAAGACGCGCCTCGCCACACTCGAAGCACAGATCTATCGCGAGATCGAGCGGATCGCCGAGGCGAACCGGGCCGAGGTCGAAGCGCGCTTCCCGAAGGTCCTGCGCCGGGTCGGCGGCTACAACCTCGACGCGTGGGGTCGCAACGGCGTGCGCAACATGGCGCACATGGCGATCGGCTCTGAAGGCACACTCGTGGCCGTCACCGAGGCGAAACTGAAGCTGGTGCCGCGCCCGAAGATGACCAGCCTCTCGATCATCCATTTCAGCGACATGTTTGCCGCGCTCGACGCCATGGTTGACGTCGTCTCGTGCAGCCCAACCTCCGTCGAGTTGATCGACCGGCTGGTGCTCGACATGACGCGCCAGTCGCCGGAGTATGCCCGCAAGCTGACGTTCGTCGAGGGTGATCCGAACGCGCTGCTGATCGTCGAATTCTTCGGCGCGTCGGTGGATGAGTTGAAGGCGCAGCAAGCGTCGCTCGAAGCGAAGATGCGGAACGCCGGCCACGGCTACGCCATGGTGCACTTGCTCGACCGCACGGCAATCGCGAACTGCATCACGATCCGCAAGCAGGGGCAGGGACTGCTGAATGGCATCAAGGGCGACGCCCGCCCGATTGCGTTTGTCGAAGACTGCGCCGTGCCGGTCGCCAAGCTCGCGAGCTTCATCCGCACGTTTGCCAAGATACTCGAGGACAATGGCACGTCGGGGGCATTTTACGCGCATGCCAGCGTTGGTCTGCTGCACGTGCGCCCGCTGATCAACCTGAAGAACGCCGAAGGCATCCAGCGCATGTACCAGATCGCCCAGCAGGCCAGCGACCTGGTGCTTGAATACGGCGGCTCGTTCAGCAGCGAGCATGGCGATGGCCTGACGCGTTCCTGCTTCAACGAGAAGATGTTCGGGCCGCAGCTATATCAGGCGTTCCGCGACGTCAAGTCCGCGTTTGACCCCGGCAAGTTGATGAACCCCGGCAAGATTGTGGATGCGCCGGCGATGACGGAGAATCTGCGCTACGGCACGAATTACCGCAGCGCGGAGTTCAAAACCGTGTTCGACTATACTCACGACGGCGGCTCGTGGGCGCGCGCCATCGAGGCGTGCAACGGCATGGGCGAGTGCCGCAAGATCGGCGACGGCACCATGTGCCCGTCGTTTCAGGCTACGCGCGACGAAACGCACTCGACGCGCGGGCGTGCCAATGTGCTGCGGCTGGCAATGACCGGGCGGTTGCCGGGCGAGTCGCTCACGTCCAGGCGCGTCTATGACGTGCTTGACCTATGCCTCGAATGCAAGGGATGCAAGGCCGAGTGCTCCACCAATGTGGACATGGCCAAATACAAGTACGAGTTCCTGCACAACTACTACGCAGCCAACGGCAAGCCGCTGCGCGCGCGGTTGTTCGGCAACATCCATTACCTGAGCAAGCTCGGTTCAGCGTTTGCACCGCTGTCGAACTGGACGCTCGGGCTGGCGCCGACGAAGTGGGTGCTGTCGCAGGTCGGCATTACGCCTTCGCGCAACTTGCCGCCGTTCGTGCGCGACACGTTCGAAAGCCGCATGCCCGCGCTGCACATCGGCCGGCAAGCGCCGGCGGCGTCCGGTGCGCCGCAGGTCGCGCTGTTCGTCGACACGTACATGAACCACAACTACCCGTCGATCGGCGTGGCGGCGGCGAAGGTGCTGCAGTCGGCCGGTGTCGAGGTGTTCGCGCCCCAGCGCCCATGCTGCGGCCGCCCGTTTATCTCCAAAGGACTGCTTGACGAGGCGAAGTCGCTGGCCGCGCGCAACATTGAACTGCTGGCGCCGATTGCGCGCGCCGGCATCCCGATCGTCGGCGCGGAGCCGTCGTGCCTGCTGACGCTGCGCGAGGAGTACGTCGACTTCTTCCCGGACAGCGCGGATGCCAAGTTGGTCGCCTCAAAGGCGATGCTGCTGGAGGAGTTCCTGCCATCAGTCAAAGACAAGCTCAAGTTTGCACCGGACAAGAAGAACGTGCTGATCCACGGCCATTGCCATCAAAAAGCCGCGTGCGGCATGGGGCCGGTGACTGGGGCGCTGAAGCTAAATCCGGGTTTTGCGGTGACGGAGAGCGGTGCGGGCTGTTGCGGCATGGCCGGCGCGTTTGGCTTCGAAAGCGAGCACTACGAGTTGTCGATGAAGGTCGGCGAGGATCGGCTGTTCCCGAAGGTGCGCGCTCAGTCGCCCGACACAGAGATTGCGGTTAGCGGCGTGTCATGCCGGCAGCAGGTCGAGCATGGCACCGGGCGCAAGCCGAAGCATTGGATCGAAGTGATGGCTGAGAGCCTTGCATAGCGTCGTTTAGTACTTATGGCCCTTCGACTTGACCATGATCCGTGACGTTAGATCCGATCGTCGGCTGAAAAGCTTTGTGCGCGACAGACAAAAGCCATCGGTGCGGCTTTCGCGCATTATCCTGTTCGCGCCGCACAGCAGCGAGCGTCTCGCTTGTGGCGGGACGCGTTCAGGACGTGCATGACAGGCCGACGGGACATTCGTAATTTCCTAGAGTTACAATGAACGCAGCGCCCGTCAACCGACGGGCGCTGCGTGATTATGTGGGGCCGGTTGAAGCCGGCTGGCTATACGCTGCGCTCGGCGCGCGGTAGCAACACTTGCTGCGCGCTCAACGTCGCCTCGCCCGGTTCGGGCCGCCGCCGCTGATAGGTGCCGTCCGGCAGCATCACGCGCGCTTTGACGTTGTCCGCCAGGTATGTCGCCAGGATCTGGTCGCGCACCTGGCGCACCACGCGCGGATCCTCAAATGGGAACACGATCTCGACACGCCGGTCTAGATTGCGCGGCATCAAGTCGGCGCTGCCGGCATAGACCTGCTCAGCGCCGCCGTTGCGGAACCAGAAGAGGCGACTGTGCTCGAGGAATCGCCCGACGATGCTGGTGACCCGGATGTTGTCGCTGACACCGGGGATACCGGGCCGCAGGCAGCAAATGCCTCGCGCGATCAAGTCCACCTTGACGCCGGCCTGCGACGCCTCGTAGAGCAGGTGGATAATCTGCTTGTCTACCAGCGAATTGAGTTTCAGGATCAGGTGCCCGCCGCGCCCCTGCTTTTGGTGCTCGATTTCGCGGCGGATCAGGCTGTCGATGCCGCTGCGCAGGTTGATCGGTGCGACGAGGAATTTGCGGTAGTCGGTCTTGGTCGAGTAGCCGGTCAGGTAGTTGAACACGTCGGTCGCATCCGCGCCCATGTCCGGGTTGGCGGTTAGCAGTCCGATATCGGTGTAGAGCCGTGCCGTTCCTGGGTTATAGTTGCCGGTCGCCAGGTGAACGTAGCGCCGCAACTGGTCGCCTTCCTTGCGCACGACCAGCGCGATCTTGGAGTGCGTCTTGAGACCGACCAGCCCGTAGACCACGTGCACGCCCTCTTGCTCCAGTGCGCGCGCCCATTCAATGTTGCTCTCCTCGTCGAAGCGCGCTTTGAGTTCCATGACGACGGCGACTTGCTTGCCGTTGCGCGCCGCTTCCATCAGCGCCTGCACAACCGGCGAGTTTCGCCCGACGCGGTACAGCGTCTGCTTGATCGCCAGCACGTGCGGATCACGCGCCGCCTGCTCAAGGAAGTCCACAACCGGCGCAAACGAGTCGTAGGGGTGGTGCAGCAGAATATCCTGCCGCCGAATCGCTGCGAAGATGTCGCCCTCTTCATCATCGAGCCCGGGCGGACGCACTGGCGCAAACGGCGGGTCCTTAAGGTCCGGGCGATCAAGTGCATACAGGCTGATCAGGTCGCTGGTGCCCAACGGTGGATCCAGCGTATAAATAGTGTCAGGCGATAGATCCAGGTTCTCCGCGAGCACGTCACGGATGCTCTCCGGCATATCGCGATCGATGGTCATGCGCACCACCGAACCGAAGCGCCGCTCGCGCAGGCTCTGCTCGACCGTGTCCAGCAGGTCTTCGGCGTCCATCTCCTGCAGGGCGATATCAGCATCGCGGGTGATGCGGAACGGGTGGGTCTCGACAATCGTTTGCCCGGGGAACAGCGCAGCGAGGTTCGCAGCGATGACCTGCTCCAGCCAGACGAAATGCAGGTCGTGCGGGCCGCGCCCGTTGGCCGGCGCGCGGTCGTCCGGCGGCTTGACGGGCAGCAGACGCGGCAGCGTGTTCGGCACCTTGATGCGCGCAAAGCGCTCGTGGCCGGCTTGCGTGCGCACGATCACCGCCAGGTTCATGCTCATGTTGGAGATGTGCGGGAATGGGCGCGCCGGGTCGAAGGCGAGCGGCGTCAGCACCGGAAAGACCATCTGGTCGAAATAGGCGCGCAGTGCTGCGCGCTGTTCCACATCCAGCGTGGCGTAGTCGTGGATATGGATGCCGGCGCGCGCCAGTTGCGGCAAGAGGGCGCGCAGTGTGTTGCGGGCGTCGCCCATCAGGTCGAGCACGACCTTCCGGATCGCCTTGAGCTGTTCGGCAGCGGTCAGGCCGTCCGTTGAGCGATCGACCACGCCGGCGGCAAGCTGCTGCCTGAGGCCGGCGACGCGGATCATGAAGAATTCGGCCATGATCGAGCCGACAATCGACAGGAACTTGACGCGTTCGAGCAGGGGATTGGTCTCGTCCTGCGCCTCATCGAGCACGCGCCGGAAAAACTCAAGCTGGCTGAGCTCGCGGTTGAGGAATAGTACCGCGTCCGGTGGTACGGCGGCCACTTCGTGTGTCTTCTTGGGTGCCGGCGAGGCATCGGCACTGCTATTGTTCGCGCCGCTCGCGCGGCGAGTCAGTCGTTGACGGGGCATATAGAGTCTCGGTCAGGTTTTGCCGGCGGTGCGCCGCCTGCGGAAAGGCGGCAAAACGGCTTGTACGCCAAAGTATAACGGCGAGTGGCGCGTCTGCCAAAGCTACAGCAATTCTCAATTTGGCTTTGTACGGGTACTTTCCAATGCCGCTTGCGATGCGCTGGCTCTCAGGCGCTTGTCACGCAAGCTGGCCCGCCGAAAAAGTGGCGCTGCCCTCCCCATTAGCTTTTCCCCTTCGCCCCCGCGCGCGCGGGGCGAAGGGGCAGGGGATGAGGGGGTACATTGGCAGCCGACTCCAAAATGAGAATTGCTGCAAAGCTAGTTGCGTATCAGATTATGGCGAAGTTGGCGCGATTGGCTTAGCGGCCTGCCTGTACCGGCACGGCTTCAACCGGCACGTCTTTGCCCATGCGGCCCAGTACAAGGACGACCCACGCGAGGACAATGGCATAGACCACGGCGTCCAGTCCGTACACGAAACGGAGATTGATGCCGGCCAGCGCGCCGAACAACATCGGGCTGACGGCATTGCCGATCAGCGTGGCCGAGGTGAGCAGACCGAACCCATAGCCGCGGATCTCATTGGGGATGACCGTGCCACCCAGGGTAAACGCCAGTGTGACCGATCCGCCGGCGAACAGACCGAGCACAATGCGCCATAGTCCGAACTCCAGCGTTGACCCGGCCAGCGCAATCGGAATGCAGGCCAGCATGCCGGCGGCCAGCGTCACAAAAAGCATGCGGCGCGGCGGGAACTTGGCGGCGAAGCGCCCCACCATCGCGGCTGACAACGTGATCGCCACGGCCGCCGCCGAAATGATAAACCCGCTATAGGTGGCGGCACTGGCGCTGTTGCCGCCCTCCAGCAGTGTGACGAACAATGGCATGATCGGATTGAACGACTGGTCCACCATCTGTACCAGAAACAGAACGACAAACACGGCCAGGAATGAGGGCACACGCAGCAACTGGCCGAGCGACATGCCGTCACCGCGTTTGGCCGCCTTGCGCGTTTCCGCCGTTTCGCGGTAGGCGAACGTCATTAGCATGAACGCCGATACCGCCAGCGCGCCGCTCACGATGAACGACTGGCGCATGCCGACCGTGTCGGCCACGATGCCGCCAAAGGCGGGCGCCACGGCCTGGCTGAACGACCGCGCGCCCTGAATCATTCCGACCGCCTGTCCGGTGCGCTCGCGCGGCGTGATCGACGTGATAAGCGCCATGCCCATGGCATTGACGCCACCGAGCAGCCCCAGCAGCACGCGCAGTCCCAACAGATGCCAGACGGACTGCACGAAGGCCATGCCGGTCAGCACGAAGATAATCGTGAACAGTGCGCGCTGAACCATCGCCTTGTAGCCAAAGCGGTCGGCCAGCGAGCCCCAGAACGGGCCGGAGAAAGCGCCGAGCAGCGGGGTAATGCCGAACAGAAAGCCGTTCCACAGTGCGACCTCGCGCATGTCTTCAATGCCGAGTTCCCGGTGGATATACAGCGACAGAAACGGGCTGACGAACGAAAATCCAACGAAAGTGATGAAGATCGCCAGCGTGACGACGTACTGGTTCCACTGCCACGCTTCGCGGCGGGGCTTGGGCGCGTTCATGGGGCTATTTTACGCCCGTCCGCCCCGCAATGCCAGCGCGCGCGCGGTTGCATGCAGCAATTCTCAATTTGGCTTTGTACGGGTACTTTCCAATGCCGCTTGCGATGCGCTGGCTCTCAGGCGCTTGTCACGCAAGCTGATCCGCCGAAAAAGTGGCGCTGCCCTCCCCGTTAGCTTTTCCCCTTCTCCCCCGCGCGCGCGGGGGAGAAGGGGCAGGGGATGAGGGGGCATATTGGCAGCCGACTCCAAAATGAGAATTGCTGGGTTGCATGCCAGCGTTTGTACCCCCACGGCACACCATCATCCGGCATGCTGACCGGACCCTGCCCCGTCCTTTCGCTGCGGGCATCCGAGGCTCCTTCGTCATTCCGCAAGAGCCGGCACGGGGCATCCGCCTTGGCAGTTCGGGTATAATGTAGCCGCAGAACAATCTTTGGCCCAACGGCCTGTCCGCCACCGAAAGGAATAACTATGCCAATAACCGCAGCCGAACATGCCGCGCTTGTCGAGAAGGACAAGCTGCAACTGCATCCGCTCCAGCACCCGAAAGCGCACGCCGACCCGCTGATCGTCGAGCGATCGGAAGGCGTCTACCTGTATACGACCGACGGCCGCAAGATCCTCGATGCCATGGCCGGGCTGTGGAACGTCAATATCGGGTATGGCCGCAAGGAGTGCGCCGAGGCCGCCTACAAGCAGATGCTCAACATGGCGTACACCTCGAACTACGTTGGCATGAGCAACCGCCCCTCGATCGAACTGGCGGCGCGCCTGGCCGGCTACGCGCATCCGACGCTCAACCACACGTTCTTCACCTCCGGCGGTTCCGAGGCAAACGACTCAGCGTTCAAGACCGCGCGCTACTACTGGAAGCGCATGGGCAAGAAGGACAAGTACAAAGTCATCGCGCGCAAGAGCGCCTATCACGGCATCACGCTCGCGGCGACGTTCGCCACCGGCGTCAGCCGTTATCACGAGATGTTCGGACCGGCGATTCCGGGCTTCATCCACGTGCCCGCGCCGTACCCGTATCGCTACGAGGGCGACATGAAGCCCGGCGAGACGGTCGGCCAGGCGGCCGCGCGCGCGGTCGAGGAAGCGATCCTGCGCGAAGGACCGGATACGGTTGCGGCGTACATCGCCGAGCCGGTGATGGGCGTCGGCGGCGTGATCATCCCGCCGGACGATTACTTCCCGCTCGTGCGCCAGATCTGCGACAAGTACGACGTGCTGCTGATGGTGGACGAGGTCATCAACGGCTTCGGCCGCACCGGCAAACGCTTCGGCATTAACCACTGGAACCTGCGCCCGGATATCTTGTCGTTTGCCAAGGGCGTCACGAGCGGATACCTGCCGCTCGGCGGCATCCAGGTCTCGGACGCAATCATGGACGCCATCAACAGCGCGCCGGAGAGCGAGTCGTGGATGCACGGTCACACCTACTCCGGACACCCGGCGTCGTGCGCGGTCGGGCTGGTCAATCTCGATATCTACGAGCGCGAGAACCTGGTCGAGCATTCGCGGCTGATGGGCGAGAAGTTGCAGGCCGGACTAAAATCGCTGATGGTCGACTTCCCGCAGATCGGCGAAGCGCGCGGCATCGGACTGCTGTGCGGCATCGAGTTTGTCAAGGATCGCAAGACCAAGGAGCAGGACCCGGCCACGGCGGCCAAGGTCGCCAACGCAGCGCAGGCGCGCGGCATCCGCGCGCGCTCGGTGCCAAACGCGACCGTCGCGTTCTCGCCACCGTTGACCATCAATGAGGATGAGATCGACCAGATCATCAAGACGTTCGCCGCGGTGCTGGATTCGATCTAAAGATCAAACCCTTCGGGTCTTCAAGACCCGAAGGGTTTTCCATCTCCAGAACCGCGAAGCACGCCGGCACCTACGCGCCCGCCGGCCGCCGCAGCATCGCCCAGTGCCCGATCTGCGTGCCGGGAATCGTCCCGTGCTCCACGACTTTGAAGCCGAAGTGCTCGTAGAGCGGCACATTGCGCTCGGTCTGCGCCTCCAGGAAGCACGGCACACGCTCGGCGTCAAGCCGGGCCAGCATCGCGCGAATCAGAGCGCCCGCGTAACCTTTGCCCTGCCGCGCCGGGTCGGTAGCGATGGGCGACAAGTGCCAGTGCGGGAAACCCGCCTGGCGCGCGTGAATCTCCCCCGCCCAGCGGATCGCCCTCTGCATGCGCTTGCGCGCGGCGGAGCCGGCCGATAGGAACACCCCCAGCCCGCCGGTGCGCAGCATACGCCCAAACGTCATGTGATCGTTCTGCGAGGGAATCCAGATCGCCGCTGCTTCCATACCCGGTGACGATGCGTACACTTCGCCGGCGAGCAGGCCGTAGCGCAGCCGGAAGCGAAACATCGCCGGGAGCATGCGCTCGCGGTCGCGGTCGGCGGGAAAGAAGTGGCAGTACAGTGGATCGCTGTGGAAGGCGCGCGCGAACATCCCGGCGGCCTGTTCGACATGCGAGGCATTCAGCCGGACGAAGTCTGCCAGTTGTGGAATGTCGGATGCCATGTGATTCCTCCCGGTTGCGCTGCGCTGAATAACGGCGCTGCATCGATTGCCTGACGCGTCAGCATACGCCGCAGCCAACAACGAACCCTGCGTGAGCGGCGTGGTCCATCGCCCCGATTCAGTACTTGAGCGAGTGCCCCCACGCCACAAGACGCCGCTCAAAACCAACCCACGATAGCTTCGCCACAGCATAAGGAAGAAAGCCAGCAATGTCAACAGCCACGCGCCGATCGAATCGAGCACGGGTCCGCTCACCGTCATCAACGCGACCGTCACCTCCAGAACATGAATCTTGGAACTACCGAGTCTGATGAGACGGTGCTATACCGCCAGGCGCTCGACGATCAGGTTCAGGTAGCCGTCCACGCGCGCGCGCCAGCCGCCGTCGATGAATGTTGTCGCATCAAACTGGTAGATCACGCTGGGGCCGGCCACCGTATCGCCCGGCTGCAGCGCTTCGCGGTCAAGGTGCGCCGCGCTGTACGACACAGCCGCCCGCGAAGGCTGCACCGCTACCACACGTGGCTTATCGGTCTCACCGACCGCTTTGACGCGTAGCGTCACGAACTCGACTGGCAGTTTTTCATCGGCGTGACCAAAACGCTGCAGGTGCGCCGCATGGAACCGGCTGAGCGTCGCCGGTAAATCATCATATGGCACGGTCAACTCATACGACTGCCCTGCGTAGCGCATGTCGGCACCGAGCTTGAGTGACAGCCGGCCGGCCGGCACGTCCTCGGCGGCCATCGCGTCGCGCGCGCGCTTGACCAGCGGCGCATAGAGCCGCGCAACGGACTCGCTGTCTAGTTCGGCCGCACGTTTGAGGGCGCTCGCCGAGAAATCTTTGACGAGATCGGCATTGAGCATGCCGAGCGCCGACAGGACGCCGGGATAACGCGGCACCAGCACCCGCGGGATACCCAGCGCTTCGGCGAGCGCGCACGCGTGCAGTGGCCCTGCACCGCCAAACGCCACCAGTGTGAACTCGCGTGGGTCGTATCCGCGCTCGACCGAGACGTGCCGGATGGCGCGTTCCATATTGGCGTTAACGACCCGGATCACGCCGTGCGCGGCCGCCGGCGCGTCCACGCCCATTTGCGCCGCGAGCGGTTCGAACACCTGCGCTGTGGCCCCGGCGTCCAGTCGCATGCGCCCGCCGAGGAAGCGACCGGGCGCGATGCGGCCCAGCATCAAGTTGGCATCGGTCACCGTGACCTGCGCGCAGCCCCGGCCGTAGCAGGCCGGTCCCGGATTGGCGCCGGACGACTCCGGCCCCACACGCAGCGCGCCCCCGGCATCGATGCGCGCCAGTGAGCCGCCGCCCGCGCCGACGGTGTGAATGTCGAGGATCGGCAGGCGCATCGGGAAACCGGCGATATTGCCCTCGTTGGTCTCCTGCGGCTGGCCGGTGCAAAGCGCCACGTCGGTGGACGTGCCGCCCATATCAAACGTGATAATGTGATCGAACCCGGCTGCCTGCGCGACGGTGAACGCGCCTACGATGCCGCCCGCCGGGCCCGACAGCGCCAGCCGCGCCGCCACGTCGCGCGCGGCGGATGCTGAAATGCTGCCACCGTTCGACTGCATGATGCGTAAGCGGCGGCCCGCCAGCCCGGCCTCCAGATTGCCGACGTAGCGCGCGACGACCGGCGCGACATACGCATTGATGATCGTCGTCGACACGCGCTCGTACTCGCGATACTCCGGCAGAATGTCGGACGACAGCGACAGCCATAGCCCGCTATCGCGCAGGGCATCGCCGACCATGCGCTCATGCGCCGGGTTCACGAAGGAAAATAACAGGCAGACGGCCACCGACTCGATGCCGCCTGTTCGCATGCGTTCCAGCGCCGGCGGCAGTTCGGCCGGATCGAGCGCGCCGAGGACCGTGCCCTGGTAGTCAAGCCGCTCGCCCAGTTCGATGCGCCAATCGCGCGCGACAAGCGGCGCGGGCTTGGTCTGGTGAAAGGCGTACAACAAGGGCCGGTTCTGGCGGCCGATCTCGATGACATCGGCGAAGCCGCGCGTCGTGATCAGCGCGGTGCGCGCGCCCTTGCGTTCGAGCAGCGCATTCGTCGCGACGGTGGAACCGTGGATGATCTCACCATCGGGCGCCAGCGACAACTCGCGCACACCCTGCAGAAGCGCGCGCGACGGGTCGTCCGGCGTCGACAGCAGCTTGTGCACGATCAACTCTTGACCGCGCCGCAGCACGAAATCGGTGAACGTGCCGCCAATATCCACGCCGAGCAGCTCCACGGGGGTGCGGTTATCTGCCATAGAACCAGATCACGATCTCCGGTGTGATTTGCGCTTCCACCCATGCGGCGGCCAGCAGCAGCGGCACGACAATCAGGATGAACACACGCAGGAAGTCGGCCAGCGCCGAGAGCAGGCTTTCGCCCGCGGTCATGTTCGCGCGCGGCGAGATCAGCGACGCGCCCATGTGCAGCGCCAGCGCGGTCGCCAGGATCGCAGCCGGCATCTCCAGGATGCCGTGCGGCAATATGAATGCCGTCAGAAACTGCCATGGGTTCAGTCCACCCAGCGCGACGGCGCCGGCCGCATAGCCGATGATGCCGACCGGCACCATCAGCAGAATCAGCGCGAGCGACCCGAATGAGAACAAGCCAAGTAATCCGGCAGCGGCCAGCGAGCGCACATTGTTGAAGAAGATCGCACCCGTTTCCAGCCGCGGCAGCAACCCCATGGACGGCGCATCGTCCAGCATCCGCCGGAACTCCGAAGCCGACAGATCGCGCAACTGGATGGCGCCCTCGGGCAGTCGATAGATGTTGGCCGCGACCGCCCCAAGCAGCCCGGTCAGCAGCATCAGCCCGACGGTCACGATGATCGCATTGCGCGTGCGCGACAGGATGGCGCCGAAATCGCTGCGATAGAAGCCTCGGAATGAGAAATGTGTGCGGCCCTCTTTGAGGAAGCGCCAGAACGTGCCCAGCAGGCCGCGCACATGCAGCTCGTCCATCTCGCGGGCCAGAATCTCCTCGCGATTGAAGAGCCGCAGTCCCATGCGCCCGACGATCAAGTTGGCGACGAGCAGTCCCGCCATGACGTGCCAGAGCAACTCGGAGCGGTTGTTCAGCAGCAGCAAGCTCTCGACCTGCACCAGCAGCGTCATCGGCACGATGATAAACGATGCCAGCAGATTCGCGGCGCGAATGCTCGTCGTGTGCGACGAGACGACCACGGCACCGGACACCATGACCAGCGATTCGAGACCGGTCAGCAGGCCGATCTGGGTAATCATCCAGAACGGTACGTCCAGTCCCTTGAGCCACTTGAGGCCGAGCACAAACTCCGTGATCGCCAGGTACGAGCCGAGCAGCGGCAGCGCCATCGACGCAAGCAGTTTGCCGATATAGAGTTCGATATCCTCAATCGGCATCGACAGCAGCGGCTCCAGGCTGGCGCGCTCCTTTTCGCCCACAAACGCTTCGAGCGCGATCACCAGGCAGAACGAGATCGGGAAGAAACCCACGATCATGATGGAGAACGGCACGAGCGTGATGAACAGTGCATCCTGGTCGAAGTTACGCGCGTACTGGAATGCCACCTGCGCGATGCCGAGCATGAGCCACGGAAATCCAAGCGTCAGCAGGCCGATGGGCAGCAGGATGCGCCAGTCGCGCAGGCTGTCGCGCAGTTCGCGGCGCGTGATGATCAGGGCATTGGCGAGCATGGCGGGCGAGATCACTGCTCCACGATCTTGAGGTAGACGTCTTCAAGGCGGCGCTCGACCTCGCTCAAAGTCACAACGGGCACGCCCAGCGCGGCCAGTTGTGCCAGCACCGCTGGGTTGGCGCGCTGTGGCGTCGTGGTCCGGTACCGGAACCAGTCCGGCCCCTGCGCCACCACCTCTAGCGCCCCGAGCCGTCCGGTGATGCCGTCCAGTGCGCCCGCGACGCGCACTTCCATTAGCGGCTCGCCGAGCAGATCGCGCTTTAGTTGGTCGGCCGTGCCCGATGCGATGACGCGCCCGCGCCGGACGATGGCGATCCGGTCGGCCAGCATTTCCGCTTCCGGGAGATTGTGCGTGCAGAGCAGGATCGTGCGCCCCAGCCCACGCAGGTCGGAAATGGCGTCGCGCACCTGTTTGGCGCTGTGCGGGTCCATGGCCGAGGTCGGTTCATCGAGGAACAACATGCGCGGATCGTGCAGCATGGCGCGGACGATCGCCGCCTTCTGCTTCATACCCTTGGAATACGTGCCCAACCGCCGCTCGCGCGCCTCCCAGATGCCAAAGCGCATCAGCAGTTCGTCGGCTCGCTTCCGGCAGAGCGCGCGATCCATGTGCTGCAACTCGCCGAAAAAGTCGAGGTACTCGACGGCGTTCATGCGCAGATAGAGGCCGGGCACCTCCGTCAACAGACCGACGGCATGCCGCACCGCGCGCGCCTGGCTGACGACGTCGAACCCGCACACGCGGGCGGTACCGTGCGTCGGCTTCAGTATCGAAGCGAGCATGCGCACCGTGGTGGTCTTGCCCGCGCCGTTAGGACCCAGCAGGGCGAGGATCTCGCCTTCGGCCAGCGCCAGGCTCAGATCGTCTACCGCCGCGAAGTCGCCAAACCGCTTGGTGAGGTTATTGGCTTCTATCAGCATCGGTTATACTGAAATTCGCGGGGCGCACACGCACCCGAGCGGCCCGCAGTGAATTGTCATGTTCTCGGTCATTATAGCACACGCCCGATGGGCGTCCATGGTTCTCTTGGTGCTGTCCAGGGCTATTTCAAAGCCCGTGCGGGGCCTGCCCCCATCCCAACCTTCCCCCGTTCGCAATCCCAGCGAACAGGGGAAGGAGCATATTCCCTCTCCTGCGACGCCGGTTTTGCGTCGCGGGGGAGGGTTAGGGTGGGGGAGGCATCAACTTTGGGAAAGCCCTGTGGTGCTGGCGCTTGCTGTTGCGCTGGCCGCTTGTACGCGCGGCGATCCAGCCGCCTTGTCTGCGCCAGCAACTGCGGTCCCCGCGCAAGTCGAGCCGGCGATCGCGCCAGCATCGGCAACGCCTGTGCCCTCCTTCACGGCGACCACGGTGCCGACGCCGACGGACACGCCAACAGCCACCGCGATGGCGACTGTGACCACCAGCCCGACTCCGACAGCCACGCCGCGACCCGCCGCGGCCACAGCGTCAGTCACTTTGCCGCCCAAGGTACAGTTGAATGTCGCGCACGAGTACCAGAAGTGGAACAACTGCGGGCCGGTGTCGCTCGGCATTATCACGACATACCTTGGCGTGCCGCGCACGCAGTTCGACATTGCCGATTTGATCAAGGGGAACGAAAAAGACAAGAACGTCCGTCCGGACGAGATGCAGGCTTACCTGACCAGCCAGGGACTGAGCGCCATCGTGCGCGTCAACGGCACGCGCGAGCAATTGATGCGGCTGGTGGCAGCAGGCCTGCCCGTAATCGTGCACCAGTGGCTGGCCAAGAGCGAAAGCGATCTGGTCGGCCACTTCCGCGTCGTGCAGGGGTACGATCTAGCGACCGGCGTCTTCATCACCAGCGACCCGTTCACGCCGCCGCGCAAGGCGTATTCGTTCGCGGACTTCGAGGCGTGGTGGAAGCCGTGGAACCACCGCATCATCGTGGCGTACAAACCCCAGCAGGAGCCGGCTGTGCGCGCGGCGCTGGGCGACGACTTCGACGCGCAGGCCAATGTACGGCGCGCGCTCGGCGCGGCGAGCGCCGCCGCGCAGGCCGCCCCGCAGGATGCCGCGCAGTGGTTCAACCTCGGCGACGATCGGCTGGCTGCCGGCGATGCACGCGGCGCGGTGGAAGCATACGACCGAGCAGCCGCGCTCGGCATGCCGCCCAACTTTGCCTGGTATAACTTCGGCCCCTACGACGCGTTGTTCCGCACCGGAGCTTATCAGCGCATCCTCGACCTGACCACGCCGCAAATGAAGAACCTGGACCCGATTGAGGAAGTGCACGCCTGGCGCGGTCGCGCGCTGCTGGCGCTTGGACAAAAGGACCGCGCGCGCGACGAATTTGCGGCGGCGGTCGAGTTGAACGCCAACTTTCGGGAAGCGAAGGAGTTGCTGCAACAGGCGTCGCGCTAGCGCCCGCGCGTCTGCCCCCAGACGTACCACACGCGTTGGACCGCCGTGAACGTGGCAAGCACGGCGATCACGGCGTTGGCAATCGTCATTTGCAGCGACAGCAGGCCGATGATGATTACCACCACCCGCTCGAAGCGCGTGAAGAACCCCTCTTTGCACTGTACGCCAATCCCCTCGGCGCGCGCGCGCGTGTACGAGACCAGCAGCGAACTGCAGATCGCCCAGTAAATGATGGCCTGGTCAATCCACGAACCTTGCAGGTAGACGGCCATACCAAAGAAGATCGCCACTTCGGCCCAGCGGTCGAGCGTGGAGTCCAGGAACGCACCGAATGCGCTGATGCGCCCGGTCGCGCGGGCCACTGCGCCATCGAGCGAGTCGAGCGCCAGTGCGACAATCAGCAGCAGCCCGGCCAGTTGCGGGAAGCCCAGCGCAATCACGACGGCATTTATCACGACTGCCGTAAAGCCGATTACCGTGAACACATTGGGCGACAGGCCGGTGCGCGCAAGCGTCGTGCCGACGCCCTGCATAACCCCACTCAGCAGGCCGCGCAGGCGCTCCGAGATCACCGCGCGCCTCCGTTGCGGCGTGGCCGCCCCAGCGAAAAGCGTGAACGGTGCGCTTCCGGCGCTTTCTGCTCGCGCGCCTCGATGCAGCGCTCGTAGAGTTCGAGCGTGCGCTGTGCCACGTTTTTCCACGAGTACTGCTTGACCGTCTCGCGGCCCTGCGCGGACAGCCGCGCCCGCAGCGCCGGATCGCGCAGCAGCAGGGTGATCATCTGCGCAAGCGCCGGCTCGTCGCCCGGCGGCGTCAGCAGGCCGTCCACCCCGTGCGTGATGACGCTGCGGTAGCCGGTGATGTCGGATGCCACTAGCGGCGCCCCGGCGGCCAATGCTTCGACCAGAACGTAGCCGAACGACTCGAAGCCGGTCGACGGCGCGCAGAACACATGCGCGGTGCGATAGTAGCGCGGCAGTTCGTCCGCCGCGACGTAGCCGACGAACCGCACGTCGCGCAGGCCGTTGTCGCGCGCGTAGTGCACGAACTGCTCGCGGTCGTCCTTGTCATACGCGCCGACGACAAGCAGGCGCGCATCCGGCACCTGTTCCTTGATCTGCGGGTAGGCCGCCAGCAAGTGCGGAAAGCCCTTGCGTTTTTCCAGCCGGCCCACAAACAGGATGTTCAGCTTGCCATCCATGTATTTCTCGATCGGCGCGATGGACGGGTCGCCAAAGCGCTCGATGTCCAGCCCGTTGGGGATGATCTCGTACGTGGCGGGGAAGTAGCGCGAAACAAACTCGACGACCGGCCGCGAGACGCACGTGCGCGCGTCGAGCCGGCTCATCAGGCGCTGCAGAACCGGCCGCGTGGCGGCGTAGCCCATGTAGCTGTCGTTGTCGCGGTAGGCGTGAAACGTGCCGATGGTCACACCGTGCGCATGGCGCAGCACGAACACCGGAAGCATTGGCACCAGCGGCTCGTGAATATGCACCACATCGAACTGCTCGTCATGCAGGATGCGCTTGATCCGACGGTAAAGGCTCAGGCTCAACGTGATGCGTGCTTTCGAGCCGCTGATTCCGACGGGCACGACGCGGTCGCTGACGATCATCACGTTCTCGCCGACCTTGGTGTCGTCGGACGCCGGCGCCAGGATCTTCACCTGGTGACCCAGCGCGCAGAACTCCTTCTCAAGTCCCGCGATGTGCGCGCCAACGCCTCCGGCCACGGAGTGATCGTACGGTGACACCAAAGCAATTTTCATGGGCTAGATCCAGGTCGAGTGAAAAGCCATCCACTGGCCGGGGCGCGCGCGGATGACATATTCCAGCCGCGCGGCAAGCCGGCGCATGTTCTCGCGGGCGTCGGCGTCGGCGTCACGGGTCGAGACCAGTGCCATGGCTGGCTCAACTTCGACGCGAAAGCCGCCCGCGTGGTCGCGCCAACCATAGGCAAGGATCAGCGCGGCGCCGGTGCGCGCGGCAAGCCTCACCGCGCCATCCGGCAGGCGGGCGGGACGGCCAAAGAAGTCGAGCACGGCGCCGCTGCCGGTCACGTCGCGGTCGGCTGCGAGCGCCACCACGCCGTTTTCCTTGAGCCGGCGCACCAGCTTCATCAACTCATCCGTGTTGACAATGTCAACGCCCTGGCTGGCGCGCAGTTCGCTCATCATGCGCAGCACGCCCGGATTGTGCATGCGCTCGACGAGCATCATGAACCGCATGTACGGATAGAGGGATGGCACCTGGATCAGCGTTTCCACATTGCCCAGGTGCAGGGTGACCAGAATGACGCCGCGCTTGCGTTCCAGCGCCTCGGCGATGCGCTCAACGCCATTGATCGTCATGCGGGCGCGGATCGCCTCGCGACTGTACGCCGGCATGTGGAACAATTCGTAGTAGTTTAGCGCCAGCGTCTGCGACGCCTCGATGCCGCAGGCGCGCACCTGCGCCGGCGTCGCGTCTGGTCCCAGCACGTGCCGGAGGTTGTGCTCGGCCATGCGGCGGCGGCCAGGCACCACCCAGTACAGGACGACGCCGATAAGCCGGAAGACCGGATAGGCGATGCCATCATGCACATAGCCGAGCACCCACGCCAGCAAGCGCAGCCCCCAGTAGACGATCATCGACCGGCCTCGGGAGCCGATGCCTCAACGCCCGCGCCCTGACGCGCCGGCGCGCCTTCATCCACAGGCCATATCGGGCGGAATATGTACCACTGGTCCGGGTAGCGGCTGATCGCATCCTCCATCTGCCCGGCGATCGTCTGCATCGTCTGCCGCACGAACGCATCGCGATCCATCGCCAGGTCAGGGTAGATCGCCGGGTACGGGTAACCGTGCACGGCGCCCTGGTCATCGATCGGCGCAAAACCAAAGATGACCGGCGCATTGGCGCGATACGCCACCAGCGCCGGGGCCGCCGGAAAGTACGCCGTCGCGCCGAAGAAGCGCACCGGCACCGCCTTGTGATCGTAGCGCGCGCCGAGATCCACAAACATGCCGAGTATTTCGTTGTTGCGCAGCGCGTTTATGATAGCGCGGGCCGCATGCGTATACGGCACGAGCGTCACGTTGTGTCGTTTGCGCGCGTTCACCAGCCAGTCGAACAACTGGCGCGGGCGCACGACCTCGGCCGGCAGCGTGAGCGGTGCGTACTGGCGGGCCAGTTTGACGCCCGCCAGTTCCATGTTGCCAAAATGAATCGACGTGAAGACGACCCCGCGCCCCCGGGCCAGCGCCGTGCCAAATTCGCCGGTGTCATGCAGAACTACCCGGCGGTTCAACTCGGCTTCCGTCAGGTACGGAAAGCGCATGACTTCCAGCGTGTAGAAGCAGAAGTTGCGCATCGACCGGCGCACAGTGGCCTGCACGGCCGGATCGGAGGCCGGCTTGCCGAGCACCCGCGCGTAGTTGTCCGCCGCATGGCGTCGCGAACTCCGCATGAGTGTGAAAACGACCGATCCGAGCAGACCGGCCAAGCGGTAGCAGACGTCGAGCGGCAAGCGACCGACCAGGAAGCTGGCCACGCGCCAGCCAACGTACACGAGAATCATGATGGAGTTGCTTGAGCGAAGGATCCGGCGGACGGCTGCCGTTGCAGCCGCCCGCGTCAACACGCCGGACCGATCAGCCCTTGATGAACTCTTCCACCATGTCCAGGGCCGTCGCGTCGTCGTACTGTATCGGCGGCGACTTCATGAAGTACGCGGCCGGTCCCTTCAGCGTCCCGCCCTCGCCGCGATCCAGTCCGATCTTGGCGCAGCGCACCGCATCGATGACGACGCCCGCCGAATTGGGCGAGTCCCACACTTCAAGTTTCAATTCCAGATTGAGCGGCACGTTGCCGAACGTTGTGCCCTCCATGCGGATATAGCACCACTTGCGGTCTTTCAGCCACGGCACAAAGTCGCTCGGGCCCACGTGCACGTTCTCAGCGCCCATGTCGTAGGGCAGTTGCGAGACGACCGCGTTGGTCTTGCTGATCTTCTTCGATTCCAATCGCTCGCGTTCCAGCATATTGTAGAAGTCGGTGTTGCCGCCGAAATTTAGCTGGTATGTCCGGTCGAGCCGGACGCCGCGATCTTTGAACAGGTTGGTCAGCACACGATGGGTAATCGTCGCGCCGACCTGCGACTTGATGTCATCGCCGATGATCGGCAGTCCCTTCTCTTTGAAGCGCGCCTGCCAGTAGTCCTCGCGCCCGATAAAAACCGGAATGCAGTTAACAAAGGCGCAACCGGCCTCCAGCACCTGCTCGACGTACCACTTGGTCGCCATTTCCGAGCCGACCGGCAGATAGTTGACGACCACATCGGTCTGCGTGTCCTTGAGGATCTGGACAATGTCGGCCGTGGAACCCGGCGCCTTGTGGATGACTTCCTTGAGGTATTTGCCGAGGCCATCATGGGTCATGCCGCGGTGCACCTTCACAGCCTGGTCCGGCACGTCGGCGAACTTGATCGTGTTGTTGGGGCCGCTGAAGATCGCCTCGCTGAGGTCCTTGCCGACCTTCTCGGCGTCGATGTCGAACGCAGCGGTGAACTCGATATCGCCGACGTGATAGCCGCCGAGCACGCTATGCATTAGCCCCGGCACAAACGCATCCACCGGCGCATCCTGGTAGAACTGCACGCCCTGCACCAGCGACGACGCGCAGTTGCCAACGCCAATAATGGCAACGCGCACCTTCTTGCTTTTCGACGCCGCCTTGGCGGCTTTTTTGTTGCTCTTCGTGTCAGCCATCGTTCTCCTTTCGAACCCGTCCGGGACCATGCCCGGGCTATGCTGTGTGATTAAATGATTGGTTAACCAGATAGTCGAATTAGCGGTTCGGGACGGAACAGATCGAGTTCACGCGGCCGGACCAACTCGCGGACCGATCCCTCGCCCGGATTGTAGCGCGCGCCGTGCACGACCACCACCGGCCGCCCTTCGCCGCTCTGCCCCATCAGCAGCGATGCGCCGGCCGCAATCTCGTCAGCCGGCGCGATGACCGTATGCTGTAAATGAAAGCCGAACAAGTCTTCCTCGCCGCGCGCGTCGCGCAGCGCCTGCATGCCCGCCAGCCCGATGGTCGTGCCGATCACGCCATCGCGAAATGCGCGGCCATGTGTGTCGATGATGAGCACGGCCAGTTGCTTGCCCGACAGCGCCTGCAAGCGCGCGCGCAACAGGCGCGCCGAGGCGTCCGGGTCAACCGGCAGCAGGCTGACGACGATCTCGTCGCCGTCCGGCTCGATGTTGGACCGGTCGATGCCCGCATTCGCGCAGATAAAGCCGGTGCGCTGAGCGACGACGATCAAGCCGCGCCGCATCTTGAGGATTTCCGTCGATTCGCGAATAATCAGCTCATCCAGTCGCGGGTCGTGCCCGGTGATGGCCGCAACGTCCGTGGCGCGCGCAGACGGTGTCACATCCTTGAGGCGCACCAGCCGCCCCTCGCTCTTGCTGACTACTTTCTGCGCGAAGACGATGGCGTCGCCATCGGCCAGTTGAACGCCTGCCGCGCTGGCTGCCTCAAAGACGACACGCCCCAGATCATCGCCCGGACTGATCAGCGGAATGCCGGGCACGGCCGTATAAATGACTTGCAGTAGCTCCACGCTCGCCTCTCCGTGTCGCTCAAACAGGCAGACCGGTAATGCGTATGCCGGCGCCCTTAACCTTGTACTTGATGTTGACGGCAATCAACACCGCCGTCAGCGTCTCAACCGCCACCGCGTTGGCCAGCGTGCCCGCATCGAGCGCGCGCAGTCCCGTCTGCTGGATCAGGCCGATGACGCTTTCGCGCGCCGCGCGGTCGCCCCCGCACACCAGCACGTCGCTATCGATCGGCCCCTCGCCTGCCAGCTTCTCCGGGGAGATGTTCTGGAATGCGGCGATGACCTTCGTCGTTTCACCGAAGAACTGCTGTAACTCCGCCGTGATCGACCCGGCCGGCGGCGGTTTTGCCTGGCTCTTGCGCTCGGGTGACAGCGCCGACGCGATATTGATGACGATCTTGCCAAGCGCCGCTTCGCGCACATCGTCGATGATCGGCTGCATGCCATCATACGGCACCGATAGTAGCACGACGTCGCCCTGGGCGGCCGCGTCGCGGTTGGCTGCGCCGCCGGCCAGCGCGCTGCCGAGGCGGGCATTCAGCGCCTCGGCAGCGGCGGCGCCACGCGCCGCATCCCGAGAGCCGATGATTACGTTCACGCCGGCGCGTGCAAACCGTTGCGCCAGCGCGGTGCCTTGCGTGCCCGTGCCGCCAATGATCGCCAGTTTCATGCGTATCCTCAATACCGTGTTCGCCCTTGCATGGCGCGATTGATGTTTGGGAAATACTGTTTTGTGTTGAGCATGTCGCCATCTGTGTAAGTATATCAGATATCGAGCGGATGCCGTCGCGGCGCGCGCGCCATTGGGATGCGCCGGAGTGTTGCGTCCCACGGCAAATTGCTGGCCAGCACGTAAAGACAGGTCTCTGACCTATCCGAGTGGACGAGTCAGTGACCTGTCGCTTCAACGTTAGCGCGCGGTGCGCCAACCTGTCGCGTGGGTACGCGAACTGCTCTAGCGGCCAAGCATGCCCGCGATGCGGGCTGCCTGCCCGGCCTCAATGGCTGCCAGATTAGCCCAGCGGTGAGCGCGCTCCAGCGAGTCGGCCGTCGCGAGGATCAGTCGCGCGTAGGCAAGGGTGCGCCCAACCGGTCCGGCAAGCTTGACCGACTCGACGACCGGCCCGGCGGCAATCGCAGCCGCAACCGCATCATAGCCCCGGCGGGGCGCCGATTGCCAGACGCCAACGTCCCCGATCAGATCGCGCACCACAGCTTGATCCCCCGGGCGGCCTTCACCATAGACGAGCAACGCCCAGCCAGCCGGCCATTGCGGATTGCCCACGTCGGGGGCGGGACCGGGCACGCGCTCGCCGGGCAGCACGCCCTGCTCGATACCGGCGTCACCGGCGTACCACCGTCCGTATGGGCCGACCAGAACATTGGTTGCGTTCTGCGCATGGCTTTGCACCGCAGCCACGTCGCCGGCTATCGACGCCGCGCCAAGTTCGCGTTCAACGAGCAACAATGCCGCTTGAAGCGAATCCGCCGCGCTATGCGGAGGTTCGGCTGTCACGCTGGCGGTCGCGCTGGTGGGTGCAGCCGGTGTCAGCGCGCGGGACGGCGTCGGAGTCCCGGTTGTGGCGCACGCCGTCAGTGCCAGCAAGCAGCAAAGGATTGACCATACGCGTCTCATGCATATATTATACCGCGCCACAGCAACGGGGGCGCTTGCAAGCGCCCCCGTTGCGTCGTACTCTGCCGAAAGCCCGTTGGCCCGAGCTCGTTAGCGCCCAACCAGCGGGAAATACAATACGGGGTGCACGACGACTACGTGCGCGACCTGTGTCGTGTGCCCGCCTGTCACCATGATCTGTCCGCGCACCTCGCCACCCGGATTGGCTGCGGTGTGGACATTCACATACAGGCCTCCGGCGTACAACGCCGTTTCGTCGGAGGCGCTGAGCGTCACTGCGCCACTGGCCGCGCCGCCCACGGGTGTGTTCAGCGTGTGCGCCACGCCGCCGTTCACGCCGGCTGCGCCGTAGTGAATGTGGGCGGCCGTCGCGCCGACGAGATTGCCGATGCTCAAGGTGTAGCTCAGCACGCGCGTGGTTGGGTTGTAGATAAACGACGCCAGTCCGGTGGCCGCCGAGTTCACGGCGGGCACCTGATTGACGCCCGACAGCGCGGCCCAGACGTCCTCATTCGAGGCCGTGACGGTTATCGTCTTGGGGCCGAGCGTCGACCAGGTGTAGCTGCGCGTGTCGCTGCCGAGACCGAGCACGTTGGCCGCGGTCTGCTCGTCGGCTTGCCAGTAGTAGCGCACCGGCCGGGTCGACGAGATCGGCGCAGCGGTTGCGATGTAGCTGCCGGCGGCGTTCTGTTGCAGCACCGCTGGGCCGCTGACGCCGACACCGGTCAGCGCCGAGCTCGCTAACAGGTATTTCAGGCCGCGGTCCAGCACGGCCGCGCGCTCGGGGGCGCTCTGAATGACCTCGAACGGGAAGCCGAGGAAGATGACTTTGTAGACGCCCGTGTCCACTTGCAGGGCGTCGGGTTTGCCCTTGTCGTCGAGGAACGCCACCTCGGCCGGGAACGTCGGCGTGATCTGATCGCTGTAGTCGGCGGCGAAGCCGGCGGCCGCGTAGTTCATCGCCATTGGGCTCAGTCCGGCGCTGAACGGGCTGGTGATGACCGCCGTGACCGTCAGCGTGCCCCGGTCGTTCTGGCCTTCCGTGCCGTCCCAGTTGATGTGCAGATAGTTCAGCACAAACGGCGTCGTGCCGGCCGACTGATCGAGGATATCCTGGCCGGACATGAAGATGCGACCGCCGCCATCCAGATACGCGGCGAGTTCGCTTTCATAGGGCAGGAGCGGGCCGGGATACGACATGCCCGCAAACCATACGACCGCTTTGTGCGCTTTCAGGTAGTTAATGGGCAACTGGTGGCCCGGCGCCGTCCGCAAGTCGAGGTAGTTGTAGCTATAGCCGCCGGCCGTCAGCGCGGCCTGATAGGTGGCCTCCGAGTTGGGATGCGCATCGTCGTTGTCCACCAGCAGGATGTCGTACGTCACCGCCGTGGTGGTCACGGCTGCCGTGGCTTCGACTACCGGACTGTTGTCGGACGACGCATGTACCGTGGCAACGTCCCAAAATGCGTTGGGCATGCCGGCCGGTACGGCTACTTTGACCAGCACGCTGGCCGTGGCGCCTGCGCCGATGACCGGCGTGCCGCCGATCTGCGTCGCGCCGGTGGAGTCCCAGAACGAAACCGCCCAACTGTTGCCTGTGCTAAGCAGCGTGAAGCTGTCGTTCAGGTAGCCGTTGTTTTGGATGGTAAAGGGATAGAACAGCGACTGGCCGCTGCGGGCGCCGTCC
Organism: Chloroflexota bacterium; assembly: GCA_016235055.1. Taxonomy (NCBI): domain Bacteria; kingdom Bacillati; phylum Chloroflexota; species Chloroflexota bacterium. The sequence goes on from JACRMK010000051.1 coordinate 95,923, forward strand.
ATTTGCGTGAGCGGCAGCACCGCTACGCCCGCGCTTGGCGCCAGGGTTGTGATGTGCGGACTGCCGTAGACCGGCGCCACTTCCGTTGACGACGCGAGATAGTTGTCGTTGGTGATGGTCGAACCGGTGGTCACCGCGCCGCCCGACGCGATCTGCACGGTGAACGTCACGGTGGCGCGACCAGGCAGGACGCCAATGCCGAGTGAGCCGCCCGTGGCAACCGTCGTCGGTGGTGCGATGAGCGGCACGTTGAACACAACATTGGAGCCGGTCAGCGCGCCGCCCGATCCGGCGGCGACGAAGGTCGTGTTCGCGGGAATCTGGTCGGTGATGACAACGTTGGTGGCCGTGACATTGCCGTGATTCTCGACCGTCACCGTGTACTGCAGCGTGCTGCCGGGGCCGACCGGTGTCGCGCCGGTCTGCTTGCTGATCTGCAGCGCGGGCAGCAACGTGGAGCTATCCGTCAACGACCACGCGCCGCGTCCGTGCGTGCCCGCCACTATCTGGCGTGTGTATGCGTTCAGCGCCAACTGCCAGATGGCGACAACCGGGAAACCGGAGCCCAGCGGCGACCAGAGGCTTCCGCCGTTGGTCGTGACATACGGGCCGATATCGGTGCCGATGTAGATCGTCTGCGGATCGGCCGGATCGAGCACGACCGAGTTGACGGGAATGTCAGGCAGGTTATTGCTAATGTCGGTCCACGACTGCCCGGCGTTCGTGGTCTTGAAGATGTGCCCGGGCTGCGACGGGGTCGCGGCGTTGAAGCCATTGAATCCGACGTAGGCCACGCGGTAGTTGGACGCGTCCACGGCGATTGACGCGATCGGCCGATTCGGCGTGCTGACGCCGACCTGATCAAGCCGTGTCCACGTCGGTGTACCCGCCGTCGAGTTGGTGGACAGCCAGATCCAGCCTTCGTCCGTGCCGACGTACAACGCATTGGCGCCGGCCGACTTGCCGAACGCGCTGATGTAGCAGCCGCGCGCGCCGTTGGGTGCCGTGCCCGTGCAGCCGGACGTCAGGTCGCCGCTGACGGTGTTCCAGTACACGTCGCCGGCATTGGCCGTCTTGGCGTTATCCGTGCGATACACCCGGTAGGTGCCCAGATACAACCGCGCCGGATTGGCCGGGTCCATCATCCATGGAATGTAGAACTCCGAGCGATCGGTGAGATCGAGGCCGCCCCGGATGAACTCGTTGCTGGTGAATCCTCCGGAGTACAGCCCGCCGCCGTCCGTAAAACGGTAGGTGCGGATGCCATAGTATGTGCCGTAGACGAAGTTGGCGTCAGTCGGATCGATCAGGACCTGGCCGCCGTCGCCGCTGCTGACGTCGTACCAGGTTGCGCTGCTAGTCGATTTGCGCAGGGTGCCGTTGTCTTGTGTGCCGCCGTAGAACCGGTTGGCGACCGCCGGGTTGGTGGCGATGCTGGTGAACTGGCCCAGCGCGAGTCCGCTGCGGCTGTTGACCACGGCGGTCGCTGGGTTCACATTGCCGTTCAGGTTTACCCACGATGTCGCATTTGGCGCGTCGCCCGGGTTGAGCCGGCCGCCCTGCGCCGCCGTCGACCAGACGCCGCCGTCGTTGCCGATGACCAGATACGACGGATTGTCCTTGCGAATCGCGATCGCGTGGTAGTCCGGGTGCAGGTTAAAGCCCAGATCAACCCATGTCGTGCCGCCGTCGCGTGAGCGATAGATGCCGCCCGACCCGTTCGTGTAGTCGTACAGACCCAGCGCGTACACCGTGTTGGGATCGCCAGGGTCGACGCCGATCACGTTGTCGTACGTGCACTGCGAACCGCAGTAGTTGTCGACGACAGCCGTCCCGACTAACGACCAGGTTCCGGCATTGTCCGTTGACTTGTAAACGCGCGAGGGAACCTTCGTTATGCCGCTGTAGTACTCAAAGCCGGCGTAGAGCGTTGCGTTCGTCTGAGTGGCCGGGTGGCTGATGCCGAGCGCGATGCGCGACGGGGCGGTCGCGTAGTCCCCGGTTGGCAGGCCGGTCATCGCCGTCTGCCAGGTCAGGCCGCCGTCGACCGTCTTCGAGATGCCAGAGCCCAAAATCGAGGCGTAGACCACGCTCGAGTTCTGCGGGTCCATCACCAGGTCGGTCACTCCGCTCATGACCAGTGGACTGGTTGAGACGGTGAGCACCGCCGACCAATTGATGCCACCATCGGTGGATTTCCAGATGCCGAACGGCATAGCGGCGGTCGGCGGGCTGGTGCGGCGCTCGCCGCCGCGCCCGCGCAGGGTGCCAACGTAGAGTGTGTTCTCATCCGAATTGTGAACGACCAACTTTGAGATGGAGGTAGCCGTGAAGTAACCGGCCGCGCTGATCTTGGTGAATGTGCCGCCGGCGTTGGTGGACTTATAGATGCCTTCGCCGAAGTACGAGTCACCCGAAAGCGCGCCCTCGCCGGTGCCGACGTACACCGTGTCTTCGTTCGACGGCGCCAGCGCCAGCGCGCCGATGGCGAGCGTGCCCATGAAGTCGGTTTTGGGCGTCCAGACGCTGGTGGCAGTCGACGAAATCCAGATGCCACCCTGCGCGCCGCCGAGGTAGATGGTGTAAGGGGCTGTCGAGCGAATGGCCAGCGCGCCGATGCGCCCGGTCATGGCGTCGAATGTGCCGTCGCCGCGACCGGTGAGCACCATTGGATTCGGGCCGGCCGTTGCCCATGCGCCGCCGAACGTGCCGGGTGTCTGCGGCGCGCTCGGCCGGCTGCCAGGGCTGCCCAGTTGATCGGCTGCGGCCGCGCGTAGGCGCGCCGCCGCCTGCATGTCAAACGGCACGTTGGGATCGCCGGCCGTGCGGCGCGAGTAAAACGCCCAGTCGCGCTCCAGCGCCAGGCCTTCTTCTTCCTGGTTCAACTGGGCGGGACCGTTCGGGCCACCGGGCACGCTTCCGACTGGCGGCTTCTTCGGCGCGTCCGGATCGCCGCCGTCGACCGGCTTGGCTGCGGGCGGTATTGCGCCCGGCGACGCCTGGACGATTCCAGACCAGAGTGGCACGAACAGTGCAAAGGTCACGATGATGAGCAAAGCGCGATACCAGCGAGCGTGTGTCTTCATTCGCATCCTTTCGCCAGGGGCTATGCAGATTGGCCTCGATACCGCAACCGCTCTCGAGCGTGTGCGACCCGAGAGATTCAACCAAATATGACGCGCATACTAGCACTAATCGGGCGTCTGCGTCAAACGCTTTGGACGGCAGTCAGGGTCGTTCAATAGTCGTAGTGTATGATGAAAATTCGACGAAGCGGGCGCTGAGCTTGTCGAAGCGCCCGCCCCCGCCAACGGCGCGGGGCGAGGCGCAGACGGGGTCGAAGCGTGCGTGCATTTCCATGCCCGTCGACGGCGTTTTGTGCCGTTCAGGGCACGATCGCCAAGTTTGTCAAGGGACTTTTGCTGGTGATTACCCATATCTACCAGACCTCGCGGGTTTTCAAAACCCGCGAGGTCTTGATACGCGCGATCCACGACGATGTGGGTAATCACCAAACTTTTGCATCGCCCTGGACGGCAGTACGGTGGATCAGCTATCCAATAATAGGCGCCATAAAGCCAGCGCAGGCGTTCCGGGCAATCGCTGGTTGGGCGCGCGGAGACCGCGCCCGTACGATGGGGCATACGGCCAAACGGTTGGAGCCTCTGTCTGGTTCGACCGGTGCAAACGTGCTGGGCAGTTCCGGCAGCAGTCAGCGTTTCCGCTGTCGCCGGGGATCTGTGTGTGGAAGCGGTTCGGGTGTCCTAGCGGTTGTGCCGCAGCGCCACCAGTACCCAGACAAAGATCACGGCGTACACGATGGCGTCCAGCCCAAAGGCATAGCGCAGATTGTAGCCGCCGAGTGCGCCGAACACGATCGGGCTAACCGCGCTGCCCATCAGCGTCGCGGAGGTCAGCAGGCCAAAGCCGGCGCCGCGAATCTCCGGCGGGATCACGCTGCCGCCCAGCGAGAACGCCAGCGTCATCGTGCCGCCCGCACACAACCCGAGCAGCACGCGCCAGATGAAAAACTCTGTCGTCGAGCCGCTGAGCGCTAATGGAATACAGAGCAGCGTGCCCAGCACCAGCGTGACAAGCAAAAGCCGCCGCGCCGGTAGTCGTTCGGTCAGGCGTCCAAGCCCCGTGGAGGCGATTGCCATTGCCACGGCCGCGACGGAGATGATCATGCCGCTCAACGAGGCAGCCCGCTCTGCGGAGCCTTCGAGCATCGCGACGAAGAGCGGGAGGATCGGCGCAAACGAGTTGTCCACCGCCTGCACGAAGAACAGGACGAGGGCCAGCGCCAGGAACTCCGGCGAGCGTGCGACCGCGCGCAGCGACATCGGTGGCGGCGCCTGGCGGCGCGTTTCGCGGTCGCGCTTCATGTCGGGTGTCTCGCGAAAGACGGCCGTCAGCAGCGCGAACGATGCAAAGCCGAGCAGCCCGCTGACGATGAACGCCTGGCGCATGCCGACGGAATCGGCCAGCGCGCCGCCGAGCGCGGGTGCCACCGCCCCGCTGAGCGCGCGCGCGCCGTATAGCAAGCCAACCGCCTGGCCGGTCTTCTCCTTCGGCGCGATGGTCGTCAGCAGCGCGATGCCCATGGCGTTGATGCCGCCAAACAAGCCGATCACGGCGCGCCAGAAGAGCACGTGCCATTCGTTCTGCGCGAACGCCATCGCGCCGAGCGCGATTGATACGACGAAGATCGCGCGTTGGAGCATCGCCTTATGCCCGAAGCGGTCTGCCAGCGAGCCCCAGATCGGGCCGGAGAATGCTCCGAGCAGCGGCGCGGTGGCGAAGAGGATGCCCGTCCAGAGCGCGACGGTCGGCATGTCGGTCATGCCGAGCTCGCGGCTCAGGAAGAGCGACAGGAACGGGATGACGAAACTGAATGCGCTGAAGACGACGAGGATGGCAAAGGCGGTGATGTAGCTATTCCACTCCCATGCCTCGAGCTGCCGGAAACGCCTGAACACGCGTGCCTCGCCTAACCGGGATGCGCCAGTGTGCGGCGGCTGCGCAGCGCCACCAACACCCAGGCAAACACGGCGACGTAGACGAGGCTGTTGAGGGTGAACGGCAGCCGCAGATCCACGCCGGCAATGACCCCGTACACCAGCGGGCTGACCGCGCCGCCCAGCAACGCCGCCGACGTGAGCAGCCCGAAGCCCGAACCGCGTAACTCGTCGGGCAGGTGCGTGCCGCCTACGGTGTACGCCAGCGTGGCGGAGCCGCCGGCCAACAATCCCAGCAGTGCGCGCCAGAATAGCAGGCCAGGCGTCGTCATCGCGGCAGCCAACGGCACGCAAACGGCCGCGCCAGCCAGCAGGGTGAATAGCAGCACCGAGCGCGGCTGGAACTTGGTCGCCAGCCGGCCCGCGGCCATCGCGGAGATCGTCGCGCCGACGGCGGCGACGGAGACGATCAGGCCGGTCCACAGCGTCGCCGATGCCGTGTCGCTGGGCTGCATCTGCTGGACGACCAGCGGCAGGATCGGCCCGAACGACTGGTCGACTGCCTGCGTCAGGAACAGCGCGATCATCACGGCGAAGAATGCTGGCGTGCGCACTGCATTCCAGAGCGACACGGTCGAGCGTGAGGTGCTGCGGGCGCCGGATGTCTCTTCCACCTCGTCGCGCCAGAACAGGCGCAACATGATGAATGCGCCGACGAACAACGCGGCGCTGACGATAAACGTCGGACGCATGCCGATCCAGGCGGACAGCACGCCGCCCAGCAGCGGCCCGAAGGCGTTGCTGAACGTGCGCGCGCCCTGAAACAGGCCAACGGCCTGCGCGGTCTTCGTCTTCGGGGTGACGTTTGTGATCAGCGCCATGCCCATGGCGTTGAAGCCGCCAAGCAATCCGGACAACATGCGCAAGATGAGCATCTGCCAGATGTTGGTGACGAACGCCATCAACCCGACCACGACGACGAACGTCAGGATCGCCCGCTGCACCATGGCGCGGTACCCGTAGCGATCGGCGAGCGAGCCCCAGAACGGCGCGCTGAGCGCCGACAGCAAAGGCGGCGCCGCGATCAGGACGCCCGACCAGAATGCGACTTCGGCCAGGCTCTCGATTCCAAGCTCGCTATGCACGAACAGGGGGATGAACGGACTGAAGAAGGTGAAGCCAGAGAAGGTCGTGAACGATGCGAGCGTGATCAGGTACTGATTCCACTGCCATGCCGGAAGCGGTGTTCGATTCGGTTGCACGGAGGGCATTATACGCCTTGCTAACCAAAGGAGCAAGCAGAATCGCCGCTAACCGGCGGCTTAGGATGGCAGGGCATTCAAGGTGGCGTGGCGTCCTTCCTGCAGAAGGGATGCCAGCACGACCAGCAGCAGCGCCAATGCGGCCAACATGAGAATGCCCGACGCAAAACTGCCGGTCAGGTCGAGCAGCCACCCCATGACAAATGGGCCGCCGAAGCCGCCGATCTCTCCAAGCGCGAAGTACAAGCCGCCGACCGTGCCCATGTGCCGCGTGCCCACTTCGGGTGTCTCCATCAATATGAGCTGGACGAGCGGGCCGATGCCCTGCCGAAAGAATCCGAGCACAGGCAGCAGAAGTGCCAGCCCCGGGCCGGCCAGCAGGCACAGGCCGGTGAGCGCCAGAAACTGGCCGCCGAACATGATCATGATCGTCAGCCGCCGGTTGCCCGCCGCCGCGATGCGCGGCGACAGCAATGTGCTGATTATCCCTGCCGCCGTCGAGAACGACGCGAAGAAACCAGCCTCGGTCGGCGACAACCCTTTAGCCTCCAGCACGTTTGGCAGCCATTGGCCGAGTCCGTGACCGATCCCGAATATTGCGGCGGCGCCGCCCAGAATGACGGCCACATTTCGCACGCGCAGCAGGTGGCCCATCGCCGCCAGCGGCCCGGAGGCGCGCACCACGTGGGGGCTATCGTCGGCCTGTTCGGGCAGATCGCGCGCCAGCAGCCACCAGACGATGCCGACGATCAGGCAGACGCCGGCGGTAATCTCCTGCGACCCGCGCCAGGAGCCCGTCAGCGGCACGAGGATGCTGCTGGCGGTCGAGAGGATGATGACGCCGCCGAGCGCCGGCCCGATGTTGGCGATGCCTACCGCCGTGCCGCGCTCGCGTCCGCTGAACCACGTTGACACGAGCTTGGGGATGCCGGACGAGATCATCGGGCCGCCGATGCCAAATAGGCCGACGGCGAGCGCCAGACTGGTGAAGTCCGAGGCAAAGCCGCGCAGCGCTGCCGATAGCGCGAGGAACAGCATGCCGGCCGTTATGGCGCGTTTCAGACCGAAGCGATCGACCAGCGCGCCGCCCCAGAAGGCGACGAAGATGTACACAAGCTGCCAGGTGCCCAGCACGAATCCCATCTGCGTCGCGTCGAGGTGCAGGTCGTGCATGACCGGCGTAACCAGCGGCGCGAGCGACGACGAGAGGATGCCAAACGCCGTGTAGCAGGCCACGACGAGCGCGAGCATTACCCAACGATAAGGCGAAGGAGGGAGCATGTCGACGTGCCGTCCGTGTTTATGGCCGTTGCTCGCCGGCGGCCGGTTCCATCGTGAACTCCCAGGCGTAGGCAACGCCGAGGAACACGAGCACCGCCAACATGGCCGCTTCGATCTGTAACGGCTTCAGGGTGATGCCGAGCAGTCCGACCGCGTCCGGGAAAAGGGCCACGATCGCGACCAGTGCGTACAGTAGCGCGACCAGCCAGCGGCTGCGCCGCACGAAGAAGCTGAACTCGCCGGCCGGCTCTCGCGCAATGAAGAGGACCGTCGACACGAAGCCAAAGGCGGCCGAACTGAAGAACGCGATTTGCCATATGATCTTCTGATCGGGGATGGCGGCGGCGAGCAGGCTCATGACGGCGGGAAGAAAAAAGCCCAGGTACACGCTGTGCGCCATGCGCCGGCGCGCCGGGTCAAAGAGCCACTCCTGACGCCGCAGCGACACGACGCCCGACCACAGACCCATCAGTGTGAAACAGAACCCGGCGACCGATTGGTAAAACGCTTCCACAATGCCTCCTTGTTGGCCGAGGAATGGGGGACTTGGCTGCGGCTATTCTACTCAATAATGCGGCCGGGTGTCCACTGTGCGAATTTGCGGGGGTGCGCGTCAGATTGAGGGAGAACCGCTGTCTGTGGCAGAACAAGACGTCACTCCCGCAAAAGCGGGAGTCCAGAGTCAACACCTCTGGATGCCCGCGCTGGTCAGTGGCTTCGTTGCGCCTGGGCCTCCAGCCCAGGCGTGCTTAACGTCCAGCGGCGCGAAGCCGCTGGACAGCACCGCTGACCGTTAAGCGTCCGCTGGCGGGAGGCCAGCGGACAACGGCACGAAGAGCTGTAGGCCGACGACCGGCCCAACTCCGGCCCGAAAACTGGAATGAACCCAGTTCGCGGTCTGACGCAGGCATGCTGCGGGGCCGCTCTGTCTCCTCGAAAACAGCAATTCTCATTTTGGAGTCCGTCCACCAGGTTGCCCCCTCTCATCCCCTTAGAATCTCGCCCCCTCCCAACGAAGTTGGGAGGGGGTCGGGGAGAGGGCAACGTCGCTTTCTTGTCGAGGCAGCCTGCGTAACAAGCACCAGGGGCCAGTTCATAGCAAGCCGGCATGGGAAGTGTCCGTCTGAAGCCAAAATGAGAATTGCTGCCTCGAAAAAATCGTCATTGACAGCGTTATTCTGCGTGCTATAATGGCACAGGAGCGTCTGTGAGCAATGGTTTGATTTCGGTCGAAGAAGCGCGCGCGCGTATTTTGGCGCAAGTCATGCCGTTGCCCCCCGAACAGGTGCCGTTACTCGATGCGCTCGGGCGCATTGCCACGGCGGATGTGGCGGCGGGCCTCAACATTCCCCCGTTCGACAATTCGGCGATGGACGGCTATGCTGTCATCGCGGCGGACGTTCAGCTGGTTCCAGCAACCTTGCGCGTGACCGGTCACGCCCCGGCGGGCGCACCCGTGTCTGTGCGCGTGTCGCATGGCGAGGCTGTGCGTATCATGACCGGCGCGCCGCTGCCGGCCGGCGCCGATGCGGTGGTGCGTTTCGAGCATACGAGCGAAGGGCTGGGCGCACGCGGCCACGGCACCCGTGACCTGGGACAGGCCGAGCGCGGCGGCGACGTGCAGGTGCTCGTCGCCGTGCAGGCCGGCGAGAACATCCGGCGCGCGGGTGAGGACGTGACGCAAGGCGTCGTGGTTATCCGCGCGGGTGCGTTAATACGGCCGCAGGAGGTCGGCATGCTGGCCGCGCTCGGGCAGGCGAGCGTCATGGTGCACCGGCAGCCGCGCGTGGCGATTCTAGCCACGGGCGACGAACTGGTGAGCATTGACGAGCCGATCGGCCCCGGGCAGATTCGCAATATCAACGAGTACTCCACGGCGGCGCTGGTCCGCCGCAGTGGGGGCATCCCGCTCTGCCTCGGCATCGCGCGCGATCGGCTCGATCATCTGACGGCCAAGGTGGAGGAGGGGCTGGCGCTCGCGCCCGATCTGTTTCTGACGTCGGCCGGCGTCTCGGTGGGCGATTTCGATATGGTCAAAGATGTACTCGCCAGCGAAGGGCATATAGAGTTCTGGTCGGTGGCCATGAAGCCGGGCAAACCGATGGCGTTTGGCAGCCTGCGCGGCGTGCCGCTGGTCGGCCTGCCGGGCAATCCGGTGGCCGCCATGGTCTCTTTCGAGCAGTTCGTGCGCCCGGCGCTCCTCAAGATGGCCGGCTGGGTGCGCTGGCAGACGCCGACCGTGCGCGCCGTCGTGCGAGAGGAGATTGAGAACTCCGGCCGTCGCAACTTCGTGCGGGCCGTCGTGACGCGCGAGGACGGCGTCTACTATGCGCGGACGACCGGCGAGCAGGGTTCCGGCGTGCTCACGTCGCTGGTGCGCGCCAACGGGTTGCTGGTGGTGCCGGAAGGGGTCGCGCGCCTGCGGCCTGGCGACGCTGCCGACGTGCAAATGCTCGACTGGAGTGACACGGTTTTCTAGTTTCTGGGACGGGCGGGGGGGGGAAGGAGCACGCAGCCTGCGGGCTGCGACATTCCATCCAATGCGAGGGGCGTATGCCGCGCATCGTTTGTCGCTATGATGTGTGTGTGTTCAACAAGAAGTCCCGCTGCACGGCCGAGGAGATCGAATATGATCCCGATCAGGGATGCCTGACGGCGCAGACCCGCGAAGTGTTCGCCGGTGTCATCGACGATGAAGATTGGGATGACGACGAAGAACTGACGCCCGATGAGGACGAGGCGGAGGGCGGCGACGCGGCTCTGAACGACGACGAACTGGATGACCTCGAAGACGACGGGGAGGAAGACGAGTTCGGCGACGATGAGGACGACGACGAGGACGAACTCGACGACGAGGACGAAGAACACCCCGCGGCGCGGCGCCGGAGGATCTAGGCACAACACGACGAGATCGGCGACGAGTGGCGTGGCGTTTACAACCAAGTCAACGCGCAGTGCGTCCGTGACCACCGCCCAACCCGCCGCCACAATCCTTGAAAGGAAGTCTGATGAGCAACGCCATTATCGAGCGATACACCAAAGAGAATGCTAATTCGCGTGCCTTGCACGAGAAAGCAGCAACGCTTCTGCCGGGCGGCATTGCGCACGATGTGCGCCATCAGGACCCGTTCCCGTTCTACATCCTGCGCGCCTCAGGCGCGCGCAAGTGGGACGCCGACGGCCACGAACTGATTGACCTGGGCATGGGCCACGGCGCGCTGATCCTCGGTCACAACTATGCCGCCATCTCGCGTGCGGTCGCCGAGCAGATGCGCGTGGGCACACACTTCAGCGCCAGCCACCCGGCCGAGATCCAGTGGGCCGAGCGCATTGTCAAGATGGTGCCGTCGGCCGAGATGGTGCGCTTCGTGGCTTCCGGCACCGAGGCGACCATGATGGCGATGCGGCTGTCGCGCGCGTTCACCGGTCGCCCGTACATTTTACGCTTCGAAGGGCACTTCCATGGCTGGAACGACTATGCCAGTGTGGGACTGCAGTCGCTGGCGTCGAATAAGTTGCCGGGCATCCCGGAGACCGTGCGCGAGTCGATGCGCACCGTGCCGCACGACCTCGGCATTGTCGAAAACGAGCTCAAGACTGGCAAGATCGCCGGCATCATCCTGGAGCCGACCGGGGCTTCGTACTCCAAGGTTCCGATGCCGGACGGGTTCCTGAAGGCGCTGCGCGCGTTGTCGACCAAGTACGACACGGTACTGATCTTCGACGAAGTGATCGGCGGCTTTCGCTGGTCGCCGGGCGGCGTGCAGGGCAGGGTCGGCGTCACGCCGGACCTGACGACGATGGCGAAGATCGTAGCGGGCGGCCTGCCGGGCGGGGCCGTGGCCGGCCGGCGCGACATCATGGATCAGTTGACGTTCAAGGGACGCGAGTGGAACATCGAACACAAAGTCCTGCACAACGGCACGTTCAACGCCAATCCGGTCTCGGCGGCGGCGGCCATCGTCTGCCTCGACGCGATCGCCGACGGCAAAGTGCACGCGTTTATCGACGCCCAGGCGGCCAAGCTGCGCAAGGGCATGAACCAGATCCTGAACCGCATGGAGATTGAAGGTGCAGCGTACGGCGACGCATCAGTTTTCCACGTCATTCTGGGCGTGCCGGTGGCGGCGCGCGGTGAAGCTGACCTGCGCGATCCCGGTCTGTCGCTCGAAACACTCAAGAAAGGCTCGGCGGCAGAGATCGACAAGGCGTTCCATCTGGCGATGTACCATCACGGTGTGCACGTCTTCCACAGCGCCGGTCTGCTGAGTATGGCGCACGATGACGATGTGCTTGCCGCCACGCTGGGGGCATTCGAGCGCTCGCTCGGCGAGTTGCAGGACGCCAAGCTGCTCTAATCATTCGTGCAGTGCAACGGAACCAACTACCTGAGGAGAAACTATGATTCGTGTTGTGCATTTCGGCCTGGGGCCGATCGGGATTGGCGTCGCCAAGCTGGTGGCCAAGCGCGGCGACATGCAGATCGTTGGGGCGGTGGACATCGACCCGGCGAAAGTGGGCAAGGAACTCGGCGCCCTGCTCGGCGACGGCCAAAAGCTGGGTGTGACCGTAACGAACGACGTGAAGAGCGTCGTCAACAAGAACGTCGCCGACATCGTCGTGCTGACGACCGCGTCCGCGCTCAAGAAGGTCAAGGGCCAGCTCGAGACGATTGTCAATGCCGGCCTGCCGGTTATCTCAACGTGCGAAGAGTTGTCGTACCCGCAGGCGCACAATGCCGAGTTGGTATCCGAACTCGACGCGCTCGCCAGGAAAAATGGCGTCGCAATCTACGCGACCGGCGTCAACCCCGGTTTTGTGATGGACGCGCTGCCGATCTTCCTGACCGCGCCGTGCGCGGACGTGAAGCGCATCCGCATCGTGCGCATGCAGGATGCCGGCGTGCGCCGTCTGCCGTTCCAGCAGAAGATTGGCGCAGGCATTACGCGTGAGGAGTTCCAGAAGCGCGTGGCGGATGGCTCGGTGCGGCACGTCGGCTTGCGCGAGTCGATCACGATGATTGCCGACTCGTTCGGCTGGACGTTGAGCGATTACAAAGAAGTGATCGACCCGGTCATTGCCAAGCAGGATGTGACGACGCCATTCCTGACCGTCAAGGCGGGCACGGTTGCCGGCGTGGACCAGTCGGGCATCGGCTACGTTAATGGCGAGGAGCGCATCACGCTGCAACTGGTGGCGTATGTCGGCGCGCCGCAGTCGCATGACACGGTGCAGATCGACGGCACACCGAACATCAAGTCCACCATTGAAGGCGGCCTGCATGGCGACATCGCGACCGCCGCGATCGTGGTCAACTCGATTCCGCGCGTGGTGGGCGGCGCGGCCGGCCTGATCACGCCGAACAACCTGCCGCTGGCGCACTGGCAGCAGGGCTAAAGGCAGCCTTCGCGGGCAATGATCAGGAGCGCAGCGCGGGTGGCTGCGCTCTTTGTGTTGGAGGGCATTACATGGCCGGGTTGACTGTGGCGTTGATGCAGTTGGAGCCTCACGCCGATGATGTAGAAGCGAACCGGCTCAAGGGCGACGAGTGGTGCCGCCGCGCTCAGCGGGCTGGCGCCGAACTGGCCGTGTTTCCTGAGATGTGGAGCCACGGTTACCAGATCCCCGATCCCCCCAACGCAGGTGCAGCGGCGCGCTGGCGCGAAAGCGCCGTGGCTTCAGACGGCCCGTTTGTAGCGCATTTCGCGCAACTGGCGCGCGAACTCGACATGGCGATTGCGATCACCTATCTGGAGCGCTACGATCCGCAACCACGCAATAGCGTCACGCTCTTCGACCGGCATGGCCGACAGGTTCTTCACTACGCCAAGGTGCATACCTGCGACTTCGACCGCGAAGCTTTGCTGACACCGGGCGACGGTTTCGCCGTTGGCATGCTCGACACCGGCGGTGGACCGGTGCAGATCGGCGCGATGATCTGCTACGACCGCGAGTTTCCCGAGAGCGCGCGGGTGCTTATGCTGGCTGGCGCGGAACTTGTGCTGGTGCCGAATGCGTGCGAGATGGAAGCCAATCGTATGGGCCAACTGCATGCACGCGCCTTCGAGAACATGATGGCCGTCGCGCTGACCAACTATCCGTCTCCGTGGTCGGGAGGCAGGTCAGTCGCCCTCGACGGTATCGCGTTTGACGGACACCATTCCCATGACATGGTGATCGTCGAGGGCGGTGGCGGCGAGTCGATCTATCAGGCGCGCTTCGATCTGGGTGCGCTGCGCCAATACCGGGCGTCTGAGACGTGGGGTAACGCGTACCGCAAGCCCGGGCGCTATGCTGCTTTGACATCCAGCGAGGTGGCGCCGCCGTTCGTACGCGGCGACTCAAGACGGGGATAGCGATATGTGGCTGTTCTTGCTCCCACTTTGGCTGGGCTTTGCGCTTGGCGGGCTCAGTACGTTTACCACGCGCTTCTCGCAGCGCTGGGGCGTGGCCGGCGGGCAGCGCGCTACACTCATTGTGCGCGCTGTCAGCGTCCCGTTCTGGTCAAGCGGCTATCTGCTGGCCGTCTGGGACCCTTCGCCCGACCTGTATGCAGTAGGCATGCCTTCGGCGCTTGCGGGCTGGGCTGCGTTGGCGGCCGGATCCGTGCTGATCACCTGGTCCGTGCGCACGCTGCGCACGCGCGCGATGGCCCCTTCAACGAGTGATGCGGTCGAAGCGCACGGGCCGTATGCCTGGATTCGGCATCCGGTGTACGCGGGGATGATGCTGGAGTTGGCCGGGCTGTTTCTCGTCGTGCCATCGTGGACAGTGCTGGTTGCGTCGCTTGGCGGGATTCTGTGGCTGCTGGTGATGGCGTGGCTCGAAGAGCGCGATCTGTTGCAGCGCGCTCCAGATTACCGTGGCTATATGCAGCGCGTATCGGCCTTCCTGCCGCGCCGCCGAGGCGCCGGCTAGCGCGGTTAATGCGTGCGGCGGGTTAGCGATTCGGCGAGCGCGCTGGCTGTCGCGGCTGCGCTGGCCGACGCGGCTGAACCAGCCACAGTCTGCCAGCAGCCACACGCAATAGCATTGTGCCGATTGGCCTCCTGCTCGGCGCGCTGCCGGATCTGCGCTCCGTCCATTAGGCCGAGCAGCGTTGCCACTTCGGCATCGCTGACTTCGGGCAACGCGAACACGCGGCGCATCGTGTCGCCGAGTTCGCCAACTGTGGCCTGTGCCAGCACCACAGGCAGGCTCTTCTTCTTGTGTTTCAGGTCAGCCCCGGCCGGTTTGCCAGTGACCGCGGGCGCGCCCCAGAGGCCGAGAATATCGTCGGTCATCTGGAACGCCAGCCCCAATTCTTCCCCGAATCGCTGGCAGTCCGCAACCATCGCATCGCTCGCATTCACTGCGACGGCTCCGAGCGCCAGCGACGCGCCGAGCAGCGCGGCGGTCTTGCCGCTGATCATGCGTTCATAGTACGGCAGGTCGGTCTGCGCCAGCGATTCGCCCTGCATGTCGAGGAACTGTCCCTCGACCAGCCGGAGGCACGTGGTCTGGAAGATGCGCTCCGCGCGCAGTACGCTCGCGGCCGGCACGTCGTGGTCACTCAGCCGCAGCAACGCTTGCTGGGCGAGCACGAACAGCGCATCGCCCGCGTTGATGGCGTGCGGCACGCCGCTCAGCGTCCAGAGCGTCGGGCGGTGCCGTCGCGTGCGGTCGCCGTCCTCGATGTCGTCGTGGACGAGCGAGAAGTTGTGCAGAATCTCGACGGCTGCCGCAGCCGGCAACGCCGGCCGCCAGTCGCTGCCGAGCGTTTCGGCGGCCAGCAAGCAGAAGACCGGCCGCAACCGTTTGCCGCTGTTCACGACCGCCGGGCGAAACTGCTCATCGGCCCAGCCCATGTGGTAGTGCATCATGCCGTAGAACGGCGCCAACATTGACTCACTGGACCGGATGACGGCGCGCATCTCAGCGTCGATCGCTTCCAGGTATATCGAAAGATCAGGCGCAGGCATGATGGCTAGTCGACTTTTCGTAGCAGGGGGCTGTGTCGCAATTGTGCGAGGTTGGCCGCGCCGATGCCGAACATCGCGATGCGCAGTTCCTCGGCGGTCTGCGCGATCCGCTCGGCGACGGCCTCGGTGGACGACAGCGCCGCTTTGAGATACGGCGATGCCATGCTCGTAAGCGTAGCGCCGAGCGCGATGCACTTGGCCGCTTCGAGCCCGTTGCGCAATCCGCCGCTGGCGATGACGGGGAGGCTGGGCGCGCCGCGCTGCGCTTCGACGATCGTCTCAGCAGTCGGGATACCCCATTCGAGGAACGTTGCCGCGATCTTCTGGAGTCGCGGGTCAGCCGTGCGTCGCCGTTCGACCTCCGTCCATGAGGTACCGCCCGCGCCCGCAACGTCAATTGCCTGCACGCCGGCATCCGCGAGTCGCCGTGCGGTCTCTGCGTCGATACCCCACGACACTTCCTTGGCGATGACAGGCGCTGACAGGGCGCGACAGACCTGCTCGATTTTGGCAAGCAGCCCATGGAAATTGGTGTCGCCGTTGACCTGCACGGCTTCCTGCATTGAATTGAGGTGCAAGATGAGCGCGTCGGCGTCGATCATCTCCACGGCGCGCCGGCACTCGTCGATACCGTAGCCGTAGTTCAACTGGACGGCACCCAGATTGGCAAACAACAAGATGTCGGGCGCCCAGCGCCGCACCTGGTACGTTTCGGCCAGCGTGGGGTCTTCGATTGCGGCGCGCTGCGATCCGACACCCATCGCAATCCGGGCCTGCTGCGCGGCTTCGGCCAGCCGCTGGTTGATCGGGCCGGTGCCGCCGGCGCCACCGGTCATTGAAGCGATACAGAGCGGGGCGTCCAGGGCGCGGCCAAACAGGCTCAGCCGCAGGTCGATCGCGGCCTTGTCGGCCTCCGGGAGCGCGCGGTGGATAAACCGGTATTTTTCGAGGCCGTTCTTCGTCTCGATAAACTCGACCGGCTCCTCGCTGACGATTCGGACGTGGTCGATTTTTCGCTGACTGGTCATCGTAACCTATGCGACAGTTCGGTGTTTTCACATGCAGAACCGGCGCACATGCCGCAGCCGGCCGCATGCACCATGTTACAGGCAGTGCAACGCCTTGTCAATGTGTTGACGCACGCGGCCAACGCTGGTATACTTTCACGGCATTTGTGACGGACATCCAACAGGCATTCCAAAAAATGGAAAGGGGAGACAGCAATGGCATCCGATACCTTCGAGCGCGTCAAGAAAATCATCGTGGATCAGCTCGGCGCCGACGCCGACAAAGTCACCATGGAGGCGCGCTTCCGTGAGGATCTCGAGGCCGATTCACTCGATCTGGTCGAGCTGATCATGGCTTTCGAAGAGGAGTTCGGCGGCGAGATTTCGGACGATCAGGCCCAGAAGATCACCAGCGTGGGCGAAGCCGTCAACTATCTCGCAAAAGCGGCCGATAAATAGAGTTCTGTTCCCCCACCACGGGATTGCCGAGAAGGGATGCTCCGCGCATGCGGCATCCCTTCTCTGTGTTTCACCCTGGGCTGCCTGTGGTAAAATCACTCCGGGCGCGTTTGCGCTGGAGCATATCATGACCGCTGTCCCAGAATTCGCCGGAACGCCCGCCACGGAAATCGGCGCCGCCTATGTGCGGCTGGCGCTGGCGATTGAGCAGCACCAGTCCGGCTACCTGGACGCCTATTTCGGGCCGCCGCAATGGCGGTGTGACGCCGATACGGCCGGGCGCATCGCGCTGGCTGATTTGCAGTCGCGAGCGCGCGACCTGGCGGGCGCCGTGGCGCGCGGTGAATCCGATCCGCGCAGTCGCCGCTTTCTGTCGGTGCAGATCAACGCGATGCAAGCCAGCCTGCGCATCCTGGCCGGCAACCCGCCAGCCTATGCCGACGAGGTACGCGAGCTATACGACATAGAAGCGCAGCGGGTGGACGATAGCGTGCTGGACGCTGCGCAGCGCGATCTGTCGGTCCTGCTGCCGGGCGACGGGGATCTCCGCGAACGGATGCAGGCCCGGCGTCGGCGCTTCGAAGTACCGGCTGACAGAGCCGCGGAGCTCTACCGGCTGGCGATGGAAGAGACGCGCCGCCGCACCCGCGCGCTGTTTGAATTGCCCGGCGATGAGTCGGTCGAAATCGCGTTGGTGCACGATAAACCCTGGAGCGCGTACAACTGGTATCGCGGCGCGGGGCATTCGCTGATCGAGGTCAACGCCGATGTGCCGGCGCGCGCGGATATGTTCGTTGAGTTGATGGCGCACGAGGGTTACCCGGGCCATCATACCGAGCATGCGATCAAAGAGCGCGCGTTGTATGCGGAGGCAGGCTTGATCGAGGCGAGTGTGCTGCTGATCAACGCGCCGGAGTGCGTGGTGTCGGAAGGCATCGCGACGACCGCGGCCGACGTGCTGTTCACGCCGGAGGAACGGGAACGCTGGCAGCGCGAGGTGCTGTACCCGCGCGCAGGCGTCAACGATGATCTGCCGGTCGATGTGGTGCTGCGCCTGCACGAAGCCCAGCAGGCGATGCGCGCAGTCAGCGGCAACGCCGCGTTGATGCTGCATGCCGGCAGTGTGCCGGCCGATGTCGTGGCGGACTACATCATGCGTTACAGCCACCGCACCCGGCCGGAGGCCGAGCGCAGCATTCGCTTCCTGACCGAGCCGCTCTCGCGTTCCTACACGTACACCTACGATGTGGGCGAGGAACTAGTGCGGGGACTGTTCGCACGACACGACAAAGCGGCGGTATTCAAGCGCCTGCTCAGCGAGCTGCTCACGCCCGGCGACCTGCGGGACTGGCGGTGAGCGCGGTCACCGGCATTATTCTGGCCGGCGGCCGCTCGCGCCGGATGGGGCGCGACAAGGCGTTGATGGAACTGGGCGGCCGGGCATTGATCGGTCGCGTCATCGATATGCTGCAAACGATTTGCGCCGACATCGTGCTCGTGACCAACTCGCCGGAGGCGTATCGCGCCTTTGGGCTGGCGATGATACCCGATGCGCTACCCAATGCCGGTTCGCTCGGCGGCCTGTATTCGGGGCTGGTGGCGATACGGACTGAGCTCGCCATCGCCGTGGCGTGTGACATGCCGTTTCTGAACGGACGCCTGCTGGAGCATCTGGTGTCGCTGGCAGATGGTTACGATGCGGTCGTGCCCGACCTCAGCACGGGCGCTGTGCTGGAAGCCGCCAGCCAGACGGCCAAGCAGATCGACCTGCACCCGCTACATGCCGTGTACCGGCGGACCTGCATCGAGCCGATGGCCGCGCAGGTGCAAAGCGGGGACCTGCGGCTGATTGGCTACTTCGATCGTGTGCGGGTGCGCGCGGTGCGGCGGGACGAAGTCGTGCCGTACGACCCGGCGCTGCGGTCGTTCATCAACGTCAACACGCCGGACGAGTGGGCGCAGGCGGAGGCGTTGTTGGGCGGGGCGTAACTACAGGGCGGGCGACCGCTCTAGAATGAGGATCGTGACGACCGCCGCGCCCCACATCAGAATCGCCACCAGCAGCGGGCGGTCGCGGAACAGCAGTTCCGATGGGTCGCCGCCCTCGTGCCGGACGTGGATGAGGTAGAGGTAGCGGAAGATCCCGTAGATGACGAACGGGATCGTCAGCATCATCGAGTGGTCCTTCGGCAGGTTCTCGGCGGAGAAAGTGTAGAGCGAGTACGCCATGACCGTGGCCGACGTGACGACGGACGTCATCTCGTCAAGCAGCGGCAATGTGTAATGCTCCAGCACGGCGCGGTGGTTGCCAGCGTCGGAACCGAGTGTCACCAGTTCGTTACGGCGCTTGTTGATGCCGAGGAACAGCGCGCCGAGGATGGCGACGACGTACAGCCAGGGCGATACGGGCACATTGATAACCACGGCGCCGGCGACGGCGCGCAGCACGAATCCGGACGACACGGCGAACACGTCGACGATGACCCAGTTCTTGAACACTAGCGAGTAGCCAATGTTGACTACGAAGTAGGCCATGCCGATGGCGGCGAACAACGGCCGCACGGCATAGGAGGCCGCGAGCGTCAGGGCGATGAGCAGGAGCGCGGCGGCCAGCGCCGCCCCGGCCGGCAACTGCCCGGACGGCAGCGGGCGGTTGCGCTTGGTCGGGTGCAGGCGGTCTTTTTCGATGTCGGCCAGGTCGTTGATGAGGTACACGCTGCCGGACAGCAAGCAGAACAGAACGAACGCTACAACGGTCTGGGCCAGCATCGCGTACATTTCCGACGTGAACGGGCGCCACGCCTGGTTGAGCGTGAACACGAACGGCAGGAAGACGACGAAGTTTTTGCCCCACTGGCGCGGACGCAGGGTCTTCATGAAGCCGATGAGCATTTGCATACAGCCGATATTAACAAACCCATCCCCAAATCCCAAATTCCAACGATCACAGGAGACGCTATGACCGAGAAATGGGCACTGATTCTGGGCGCGAGCAGCGGCATGGGCGGCGCAACCTCCCGCGCGCTGGCGCGCGCTGGATTCAACATCTTTGGCGTGCACTTCGACCTGCGCACCACGCTGCCGCTGGCCAAGGCGGTGCAGGCCGACTGCGACGCCGCCGGCGTCAAAACACAGTTCTTCAACCAGAACGCCGCCGACGACGCCAAACGGCAGATGGCGCTCGACAAGATGCAGGAGGCGCTCAAGGCAGAAGGCGGCCACGTCTGGGTCATGCTGCACTCGCTGGCGTTCGGATCGCTACTGCCGTTCATCCACGAAGATCCGAAGCAGGCGGTCAGCCGGGCGCAGATGGAAATGACGCTCGATGTGATGTCGAGCTCGCTTGTTTACTGGACGCAAGACCTGTTCCGCCGCGGCATGTTGACGCGCGGCAGCAAGATCTTCTCCATGACGAGCGCCGGCAGCCACCGCGTGATCGTCGGCTATGGCCCGGTCTCGGCGGCCAAGGCCGCGCTCGAATCGCATACGCGCCAGCTCGCACTGGAACTGGCCCCGCACGGCATCTTCGTCAACTGCATCCAGGCCGGCGTGACCGACACGCCCGCGCTGCGCCGCATCCCCGGCAATGAGAAGATCGTTGCCGAGGCGATCGCGCACAATCCCGGTGAGCGCCTGACGATGCCCGATGACGTGGCGCAGACTGTCGTCTCCATGTGCGACGAGCGCGTGGCGTGGATCAACGGCACGGTGATCAAGGTGGATATGGGCGAGGACAACGTCTAGGCGGCGCCAGCCGTGCGGCTGAATGCTGAGAGGAGCGATTGACCATGAGCCGGAATATGAAGCTGTTTCTGGGCTGCGGTTGTCTGCTGGTGGTGATGTGCGCCTGCGCATGCATTGCAGTCTTTGTCGGCGGGCCGATGATGCTCGCGTCGGCGTTCAGTAGCGATACGGCCAAAGCCAGGCAGGTCGGCGCGCAGATCGCCGACTACAAGTTGCCGGCCGGGCTCTCCGAGCAGTTGAGCATGGACCTGGTCGTCGTGAAGATGGTCGTCATCGCGCGCTTGGATAGTTCCGGGCCAACGCCGCCGATGTACATGATGATGCAGGCGCAGGGCATGGACCGCGACCAGATCGAGCAGCAGATGAAGCAGGCGATCCAGCAGCAGTTGCAGAATAACGCCGACATTCAGTTCACGCAGGTTGGCACACAGCAGGTGACGATCAAGGGCAAGCCGTCGACGATGACGATCTACGAAGGCCGCAGCAACGACGCCGGTCTGGTGCGCCAGGCCGTCGTGTCGTTTGAAGGCAAGGGTGGCACCGTGGTTCTGATGATTCTCGACAGCACGGCCACCTGGAATCAGGCCGAGATCAACGGTTTCCTCGGCTCGATCCGCTAGTTGAACGCTGCGCCCGGAACACGTCTGGAGAATTGCCCGTGAGTCGCAACGCAAAGATCGCACTGGTCGTCGTCGGGTGCTTGAGCCTGATGTGCGTGCTGTTGTGCGCGGCCGCGCTGCTAGTCGGTGGGCGCGCGGCCGGCCAGGTGTTCTCGACCGACCCGGAGCAGGCGCGCGAGGTGGGGCGGCAGATCGCCGACTACACCGCGCCTCCCGGTTATGCCGAGCGGATGAGCATGAATGTGCTCGCCTCGAAGTGGGTGATGATCGGGCCAGCCGCCGGGCACAGCGGCCTGATCTTCATGCTGATGCAGGCGAGCGGCATGCGCCGCGAGCAGATGGAAGCGCAGATGCGCCAGTCGCTGCAGGCGCAGTTGGGCACCGGCGGCGACCCGCAGACACTGGTCGAAACGCGGAACGTGCTGATCAAAGGAAAGCCGGTGGCGCTGTCGATCTACGAAGGTTCGGCGCGCGGCGGCAATCGCTTACGGCAGGCGTTTGCCGGATTCGACGGCAAGAGCGGCGCCACGCTGCTGATGGTAACCGGCGTCATGGATGAGTGGGACGACGCCGTGGTGGAACAGTTCATCGCATCGATCAAATAAGGAGCCTCATGGGACGCAAAGAACTGTTGATCGCGCTGTACGATTATGGCGCCTGGGCGTACGAGAAGCTGTTCGCCAAGATCGGCGAGTTGTCCGACGAACAGTATCGCAAAGTCTGGTCGCGCGGCTACCAGTCGATACACGATACGCTGGTACACAACTTTGGCGCCGATTCGCGTTGGCTCTCGCGTTGGCAGGGCGATCCGTCGCCGGCCATGCTCAACCCGGCCGAGTTGTCGTCGCTCGCGGAGATTAAGGGCCGTTGGGCCGATATAGTAGCGAAGCGCAAGGTGTATCTCGAATCGCTGAGCGAGGGGCAGCTGGACGAAGAGATCGTCTGGCAGCGCGGTAGCGAGCGCGTCAGGCTGCCGCGCTGACAGGCGATTACGACGGCAGCCACGCACGGCGTCCAGCATCGCAGCGAGATCGCGGCGATGCTGACCGACGCCGGCCATTCGCCGGGCGATCTGGACTTCGTCTGGTACTGCATAGGCAAATAGACGGGGAGCGCATTCATGAGCAAGAAGGAACTGATCGCGTCGCTTTACGCGCACGCGGCATGGGCCAACGCCAAACTACTGGACCAGGTGGCGCGTCTGTCGGAAGCAAAGTATCGCGACCCGATGTCGGCGGAGTACCGCTCCGTGCACGAGACGCTGGTACACACCCTGCTGGCAGAATGGCGCTGGTTTGAAGCGTGGCGAGGCGACGGCCAACCGCCGGCAAACATCAACGCCGACGACCTGACGACGCTCGATCTCATCCGGGCGCGTTGGGCGGAACTGCGCGAGCAGCGCGCGGCGTTTATCGCGTCGCTGACTGAGTCCGACCTCGAAGCGCAGTTGTCGCGGACGCGCGGCGGGCGCACCTCGACCTTCCTGCGCTGGCAGGCGATGACGACCGTCGCGCTGCACGGCGTACAGCACCGCGCCGAGATCGCGCAGTATCTCACGGCCGCGGGGTTCTCGCCCGGCGATCTCGACTTCATCTTCTACGTGATGTCCCAGCCCCCGCCGAGCTGACGCAAGGAACGCTGCTATGCTCCAGCAAGAGAAGATCGAGCAGGCGATCGGCGTCCTGCGTGAGACCGGTCTCGATGCGTGGCTGCTGTACGCGCGCGAAACGAGCGAGATCAACGAGCCGTCGTGGGACATGGTGGCGCCTGCCGGCGTGGTCTGGCCGGCGGCGGTCATCATTACCACCCGGGGCGAGCGCTTCGCCATCGTTGGCAAGTTCGACGACGCGGCCTTTCGCGCCAGCGGGCTGTACACCGGCGTGCTCACCTACACGCAGGGCATCGGCGAGACGCTGCGCGGTGTCCTGTCCGAACTCGATCCGCAGTCGATCGGGCTGAACTTCTCCAAGAGCAACGTGGCTGCCGACGGCCTTACGTATGGCATGTTTCTGCAACTGCAGGAGCATCTGGCCGGTACGCCGTACGTCGGGCGGCTGCAATCGGCCGATGCGGTGGTCTCGCGCGTGCGCGGGCGCAAGACGCCGACCGAGGCCGCGCGCGTGCGCGCCGCCATTGCGACGACTATGCGCCTGTTCGACGAGGTGACGCCGCTGATCCGCCCCGGCGCGACCGAGCGCGAACTGTACGATTTCATGCAGAAGCGCGTGGCCGAGCTTGGGCTGGGCTATGCCTGGGCACAGGCAGGCAACCCGATTGTCAACTCCGGGCCGGACTCGGCGATTGGCCACGGGCCGCCGACGACCGATATCCGCATTCAGCCGGGCCACCTGGTGCACATGGATTTCGGCGTGAAACAGGATGAGTACTGCTCGGATATCCAGCGTATGTGGTACGTGCGCCGGCCGGGTGAGCGCGACGCGCCCGAACCGCTCCGAGTCGCATTCGATGCGCTCATCAAGACCATCTCCGAGGGCATGCTGGCGCTTGAGCCTGGCGTGCCCGGCTGGCAGGTGGACCGGCGCGCCCGCGAAGTGATTACCGGCGCGGGCTTCCCGGAATACCAGCACGCCTTTGGGCATCAACTCGGTCGCACCGCGCACGACGGCTCCACACTGCTCGGGCCGCACTGGGAGCGGTATGGCCAGACGCCGTACGGCCTGGTGGAACCGGGCCAGATCTACACGCTGGAGCTGGGCGTGCAGACCGACGCGGGTATGCTGGCGCTGGAAGAAGACGTCATCGTGACCGAGACCGGCTGCGAGTTGCTTGAAGATCCGCAGACGTCGCTCTGGCTCATCTAGCGCGGCGCGAAAGTCATGGCAGCGCGTGAGCGGCTGGATGTGCTAGTGGTGGCGCGGGGACTGGCCGAGAGCCGCGAAAAAGCGCAGCGCCTGATCATGGCGGGCGAGGTGTTCGTGGACGGCCAGCGCATGGACAAGCCGGGCATGACGGTGCCGGCCGAGGCCGGGATTGAGGTGCGCGGCGGCCTGCCGTATGCCTCGCGGGGCGGGTTCAAGCTGGCCCATGCGCTGGATCGGTTTGGCATCACAGTCGCGGAGCGCGTATGCGCGGATGTCGGTGCCAGCACTGGCGGCTTCACCGATGTGTTGCTCCAGCGCGGCGCGGCGCGCGTATATGCGATCGACGTCGGGTACGGCCAACTGGCCTGGGAGTTGCGTACCGATCCGCGCGTCGTGGTCATGGACCGCACGAACATCCGGCTGGTCGAGTCGCTGCCGGAACCGGCCTCGTTCGCGTGCATCGACGTGTCGTTTATTTCCCTGACGCTCGTGCTGCCGGTGGTGGCGCGCCTGCTGACGCCGGGTGGCGAACTTGTGGCGCTCGTCAAGCCGCAGTTCGAGGCGGGCAAGGGACGAGTAGGCAAAGGCGGGGTCGTGCGCGATCCGGCCGTTCACCGCGATGTGCTGGCCCGCATGTTGGCGCTGTGCGAGGCGAATGGCTGGAGTGTAGGTGGCCTAACAGCGTCGCCGATCAAAGGGCCGGCCGGCAACATCGAGTTCCTGCTGCACGTGAACATCGACGGCGCGCGAATGGCGCCCGCAAGTACGGCGCTGCTCGATTCGGCGTTGGCCGAGGCCGAAGTGCTGCGATGAGCGACGTCGTGGTGCTGGGCGATATCGTCATTGATATCCTCGCCCGGCTCGAATCGTATCCCGCAATCGGCGGCGACGCGCAGTCGCTCGAAACGCATGTGCGGCTGGGTGGCACGACGCTCAACACGGCCGTCATGCTCGCCCGGCTCGGCCTCAAGGTGGCGATGATTGGCTGTGTCGGCGAGGACCTGTTCGGCGACTTTGCGGTGCAGGCGATGGCGGCCAGCGGGCTTTCGACGCGCTGGGTCCAGCGCGATGGCCGGCACACCACCGCGTTGGCGTACATTGCCGTGACGCCGGACGGCCAGCGCACGATGCTGGGCGGCGCGGGCGCCAACCGGATGCTCGACGGACGCGACCTGCATGCACCGGAACTGCGCAGCGCGCGCTGGCTGCACATGACGTCGTACAACGTCATGTCACCGTCCGCGCACGCCGCCGCGCTTGAGGCGTGCGCGTTGTTCGGCGAGCGGGGCGTGCCGGTGTCGATCGATATCGGCATGGCGCCGGTCCGCCTGCGGCCGGCCGAACTGGCCGACTTGGTGGCCCGCTGCCAGATCGTCATGCCGAGCGACGTAACGCCGTATGACGGGCTGCCGCGCCATCTAATCGTCCGCAAGTGCGGCGCGCGCGGCTGCGAAGTGATAGCCCCGGACGGCGGCGAGGCGACCGCCGTGCCCGGTTTTGCGGCGCGGGTGGTCGACACGACCGGCGCGGGCGATGCGTTCGATGCGGGCTATATCGTCGGGCAACTGCGCGGGCTCGATCGGCCCGCCAGCGCGCTGCTCGCCAACGCGTGCGGCGCGGCGGCCTGCACCGTGACGGGCGCGGGTAACGCGCTGCCGCGCGCATCTGTGGTGCGCGAGTTGTTGGGCCAGTGCGCACCCGCCGGATGGCACGAGACGGCCAGGCGCGTGATCGACGCCCTGTCGCCGTGGCCGGACTGACAACACCAAGACACCAAGAGTACCAATCTGGCTTCTTTGTGCCTTTGTGTTGAGATGTCTTGTTGAGTATCCTGCCACTTCTATGCACCGCAATCTAGCAAGGTAGGGCAAATGGCACCGAAAGTTACACGCATGATTCTGGTCGGCGCGGGCGACATGGCGCGCCACCATATCCGGCAACTCCTGCAGCAGCGCGATACGACGCGCATCGTGGCGCTGTGCGAGCCAAGCGCCGAGCAGTACAAGCTGTCGGCACAGGTGTTTCGCGAGGCCGGCGTGCGCCCGCCACCGAATGAGCCGGATCTCGAGAAGCTCGTGTCGGACCGGCAGGGCGCGATCGATGCGGCGTTCATCATCACGCCGCATGCGCTGCATCACGATCAGACGGCGCTCTGCATGGAAGCCGGTCTCGACGTCCTGCTGGAGAAGCCGATGGTCATGAACGCGGCCGAGGCGCGCTCGCTGATTGAGACGCGCGACCGTACCGGCCGCCTACTGACCGTCGCATTCCAGTCGGCGCTCAGCCCATATATGAACCGCGCGGTCGAATGGATTCGCGGCGGCGAGGCCGGTACGGTGACGGCCATCCATGCCAGCGTATGGCAGTCGTGGAAGACCGAGCAGACCGGGACGTGGCGGCAGAACCCGGCGATGTCCGGCGGCGGCTTCCTGTTCGACACCGGCGCGCACATGCTGAACTCGATCGTCCGGCTGGGCGACGCGGACTTCACCGAGGTTGCGGCGTGGATGGACAATCGCGGCGCGCCGGTCGACATTCTCACGTCGGCGATGGGCCGCC
This sequence comes from Chloroflexota bacterium, assembly GCA_016235055.1. Classification (NCBI taxonomy): domain Bacteria; kingdom Bacillati; phylum Chloroflexota; species Chloroflexota bacterium. The sequence continues at coordinate 122,596 of JACRMK010000051.1, forward strand.
TGTCGAACGGTGTGCTGGTGACGATCGGCGCCTGCGGCGAAACCGTGACCACGTGTGCGGGCGACATCAAGGTGTTCGGCTCGCGTATGATCATCAACACGGACATGTGGGGATCGTGGCTCAAGGTGCAGCGCCAGGGACGGCCGCGCTTCGCGTCCGTGAAGCTGCCGCCGCAGCTTGGCGTCTGGCAGCAGTTCCTGGCGGTGCGGCGCGGCGAGATTGGGAACCCGTCGCCGCCTGAGCTGGGCTTGCGTCTCGCGCTTCTGTGGGACGCGATTCAGGCCAGCGCGCGGCAGGGCGGCAAGCCGGTGGCTGTGCCGGCGTCTAACTGATAACTGGAGGCACGTGCAATGAAACTCGGTGTCTTTAACCCGCTGTTTCACGAACTCTCACTCGAACAGATGCTGGACAAACTGGAGTCGTTCGGGCTGGAAGCGGTTGAACTGCGCAGCGGACCCAACTCGCTGACCGAACTGCGGGCCGGGCGCTATCCGGCGCAGCAGCAGTGCGACCCGGCGGTCCTGCTGGCCGACGCGGGGAAGCTGAAGGCGTTCCGCGCGGCATTCGCGTCGCGCGGCATCATGCTCAGCGGCCTGTCGTGCCACGGCAACCCGCTGCACCCGGACAAGGCGCAGGCGCGCGCCTACCACGAGTCGTGGCGCAACAGCGTGCAGCTCGCCGAGCAACTCGGAGTGAAGGCGGTGATCGTCTTCAGCGGATGCCCTGGCGCCAATGCGCTGGACACCCAGCCGAACTGGGCGACGATCAATTGGCCGCCCGAATTTGCGGAGATGCTGGCGTACCAGTGGAACGAGGTCGCAATCCCATACTGGCGCGCCGAGGCGGCGTTTGCGCGCGCGCACGGCATCAACATCGCCGTCGAGATGCACCCCGGCTTCATGGTGTACAACCTGCCGACGATGCTGCACCTGCGGGAAGCGTGCGGCGAGAACGTCGGCTGCAACTTCGACCCCAGCCACCTGTTCTGGCAACAGGCGGACCCGGTGGCGGTCATCAAGGCGCTCAAGGGTGCGATCTATCACTTCCACGCCAAAGACACAGCGATCGACACACAGAACATCGCGCGCAACGGCGTGCTCGACAACGCGTGCGTGGCCGAGGACGACCGCGCTTGGACGTTCCGCTCGGTCGGTTACGGGCACGACTCGCTGGTCTGGCGACGTATGATCAGCGCGCTGCGCGTGGCGGGCTACGATCACGTCATTTCGATCGAGCACGAGGACGGCCTGGCTTCGATCGACGAAGGGCTTGGCAAGGCGGTCGAGTTCCTGCGCGGCGTCATTCTCAAAGAGCAGCCCGCGAAGGTCTGGTGGATCTAGTGGCGCGAAAGGCGAGCGACGATGATTGACGGCGTGCAACTGAAGGAACTCAAGACTTACCCCGACGAGCGCGGCTTCTTCCGCGAAGTGATCCGCGTCACGGACGACTTCTTCGGCGAGGGGTTCGCCCAGTGGTCGCATTCCAAGATGTACCGCGATGTGATCAAGGCGTGGCACATTCACCGCCAGCAGGTTGACTGGTGGTATGTGCCGGTCGGCGCGCTCAAGGTCGTCCTGCACGACCTGCGGTCGGAGTCGCCGACGCGCGGGCAGACGATGGAGTTGTTCCTCGGCGACCAGTATGGCGACAAGGTGCTAAGGATCCCGCCCGGCGTCGCCCACGGCTGCAAGGTATTGAGCGGCGAAGCGCACCTGTTCTACATTACGTCGAATACGTACAACCCGGCTGACGAGGACCGCCTCCCGCACGACGATCCCGGCATCGGCTATGACTGGTTGAAGCGAGCGGCGATTACTTAGACCGTGCAGGTTCGGGTATAATATGTGGCTGAGATGTTGACACAGGGGCGAACCAGCGCCCCTGTGTTGTGTACTTGGACTCGTAGTGTTTCGAAATGAGCGTGTTCCCACGGGATTGCTGCAAAAATCTGCGGTATGACAGCAATCTCTGCCCTACCCCCAATAGCTCATCCCCCTTCTCCTCCGCAACGGGGGAGAAGGGGCTGGGGGGTGAGGGGGCGACCTCTGCACTTGCGCACCAGACATTGGATCATACTCAGGACGAAACAGTATTACAGTAAGGAACGGGATGGATCAGCGTCACATTCGGAACTTCGTTATCACGGCGCATATCGACCACGGCAAGTCCACGCTTTCGGACCGCCTGCTCGAGCGCACCGGCACAATTGCGCTGCGCGACATGTCGGCGCAACTGCTGGACTCCATGGATCTGGAGCGCGAAAAGGGCATCACGATCAAGGCCAAGGCCGTGCGCATGACCTACCGCGCGCGCGATGGCGGCGAGTATGAGCTGAACCTGATCGACACGCCAGGGCACGTGGACTTCGGCTACGAAGTATCGCGCGCGCTGGCGGCCTGCGAGGGCGCCGTGCTGGTCGTGGACGCGTCGCAGGGCGTCGAAGCGCAAACGCTGGCTAACCTGTACCTGGCGCTCGAGCACAACCTGACGATTATCCCGTTCATCAACAAGATCGACCTGCCGTCGGCGCGCCCGGATGAGATCGCCGAAGAGGTCGAGCATCTGCTGGCGGTACCGGCCGACGAGATTATCCGCGGATCGGCCAAGGAAGGCAGCGGCGTCGACGAACTGCTGGAATCTATTGTGCGCAATGTGCCGGCGCCGAGCGGCGATCCGGCGCGGCCGCTGCAGGCGCTGATCTTCGATTCGCATTACGACGCCTATAAGGGCGTGGTGGCCTATGTGCGCGTGATGGAAGGCACGGTGCATGCCGGTGTGCCGCTGCTGTCGATGGCGCACAGCAACCGTTTCGAGGCGCTGGAAGTCGGCATGTTCAAGCCGAAGATGCTGCCGGCGGAAGCGCTGCAGGCCGGCGAGGTCGGCTACGTCGCCACCGGCCTCAAGGACGTGAAGGAACTGGCTGTCGGCGACACGTTGACGACGGTTGAGGGCGCGGCCGCTGAGGCGTTGCCCGGCTACCGCCCGGTCAAGCCGATGGTGTACGCCGGGTTGTACCCGACGAACAGCGAGGAGTATCCGTTGCTGCGCGATGCGCTCGACAAGCTGCGGCTCAACGACGCGTCGCTGGTGTACGAGCCGGAATCGTCGGTCGCGCTTGGCTTTGGGTTCCGCTGCGGTTTCCTCGGCCTGCTGCACATGGAGATTGTGCAGGAGCGTCTGGAGCGCGAGTACGACCTTAACCTGATCGCGACCGCGCCGAGCGTCGAGTACCAGGTGCTGACCAAGCGCGGCGAGGTCATCATTGTGGACAACCCGGCCCAGCTGCCCGACCCGACCGACATCGAGGAGATCTCCGAGCCGTGGATGAAGATCACGATCTACACGCCGAAGGAGTACATCGGCGCGATCATGGATCTGGTCACAACCCGCCGCGGCGCGTTTGACCGGATGGACTTCCTTGACACGCAGCGGGTGATGCTGGTATACCGCCTGCCGCTGTCGGAGTTGATCATCGATTTCTACGATCAGCTCAAATCACGCACGCGCGGCTATGCGTCGCTGGACTACGTGTTCGAGAAATACGCGTCCGGCGATCTGGTCCGGCTGGACGTGCTGATCAATGAGGAGTCGGTCGATGCCTTGTCGCTGATCGTCCATAAGGACCACGCGTATGCCAAAGGCGAGGCGCTGACCAAGAAGCTCAAGGAAGTCATCCCGAGCCAGATGTTTCCGGTGCCAATTCAGGCGGCCGTCGGCAGCCGCGTACTGTCGCGGCAGACGGTGCGCGCGCTGCGCAAGAACGTGCTGGCCAAGTGCTATGGCGGCGATATCTCGCGCAAGCGCAAGCTGCTGGAGAAGCAGAAAGAGGGCAAGAAGCGCATGAAACGCCTTGGCAGTGTCGAGTTGCCGCAAGAAGCGTTCATGGCTGTGCTGCGCTTGAACGACGAGTAGTCAGCACGCGCCCGCCCTGCAATAACAACAAAGCCGGCTGAAGACGTTAATTCAGCCGGCTCTTGCTATTTGCGATCTAGCGGCTTAGCGGCGGAAGCGGGCCGGCGCCATCCGCCCAACCTTCACGTACGTCGCCATCCACGTGGTGCCGCTGCGGGAACCCTTGACCGTGACATAGCGCCCGACGGCCGGTGTGCCCTTGATGATGGTCGACGGACTAACCTGGACGACGCGCGTGCCGACCTTCCACTCGGTCGCGCCCATCGCCTTGAGCACGCCCGTGAACTCGAATCGGCGTGGCTTCGACGAGTTGACTTCGATCTTCAGCGCCAGCAGGCTGCCGTCGGGCTGCTTGGCATACTTGACCTCAGCCATACGCCCGGCAACCGGCGTGCCCTTGATCTGGGTGTTCGCGTCGATGACGAACGTCTTGCCGCCGACCACCCACTGGGTCGCGCCAAATGACTCGATGAGACCCTTGAATTCGCCGCTCGCCTGCTTCACTTCCACTTCGGTGGCCAGTATCGTTAGGTCGGCCTGATACACGCCATCGACCTCAACCATCGCGCCAACGACGACGGCGGCCACGTTCGGCTTGAACTTCGTGTTCGCGTCGGTCGTCACTGCCTTTCCGTTTACGGTCAGGCTGTTCGCGCCGACCGCTTCGACCGTCCCCTTGAACTCAACGTGCGCTCCCACGGTCGGCGTCATGTTGTACGTGAACGCTACATCGGGTGTTTCACCGCCCGGCGCGGATGCGGCCAGCGCCGGCCGCAGGCCGGCCAGCGACACCAGGAGCAGGCCGAGGAACGCGACGAGCGACAGGCGTAGCAAATGGCTTTTCATTACGATCGTCTCCTATTCGGGCAAATTGAGTTGGTCGAGAATACGTATTCATAAGCCCTAACGCGCCGCCATGCACATAGGATACAGGCGCGGCGCGTTTCGTTAATAGTACCTTGGTACAGATAGGCTGCCAGGCGGTAGCACCGCGATAGCGCTCGGCAGTCTCAGCGCCGGATGACCGGCAGGAATGTGCGAGCGAGCGCCAGCGAATCGGCAAACACGTCACCGTTGGGACCGCTACCACCGTCGTAAGCGTAGTACGCAGTTCCAGATGGTGCGCCAAACAGTGACACAGCCTGCCAGCCGCCGCCGCCCACAACGAGGTTCTTCGCCGGACCCCAACTGGCGCCCGATCCAAGCGCCCACATGATACTTGGGGTGGCTGTCGCCTCGTTCCAGGCGACCGTCATCGCGCTGCCGGTGAGCGCGAGGCGCGGGACGCCGGAGTCCGCGCCTGCGCTGTTGGATAGGTTGCCTGGCGTTGTCCATGTACCGCCGCCGCGGACTGAGGCCATGATGTCGTACTGGCTAGATACGACTTCGCCCCACACCACCACAGGCCGGGCATCGACGCCGAGCGCCAGCGAAGGCCACTTGGAATCGATGCCAGGTGATTGCGAGATGTTCTCCGCTATTGAAACCGTGTTCGTGTTGACGAGTGTGCCGTAGTAAATCTCGCCGTTGCCAAAGCCGCCGGTCTGCCAGGCCATGTGAAGCGTTCCGGTCATGTCGACCGCCATGCTCGGCGCGTTGCCGCCGGCAGCTCCGTTGAGCGGCACGGCCGACCACGCGCCCGCGCCACCTGCGGTTGCCGTGGCGTAGTACAGGCGATATCCGGGCAGCAGCGGGTCAAACTGACCCCACGCGACCCGCACCGTATTGGCCGCATCAACGACGATGACTGGCTGGCTGGCGGACCCGGTCAGAGACGCGATCTGCTTGGGAATGGCCCACGTCGAACCGTTCCAGTTGCTATAGAACACACTGGGCGAACCGCCAAAATCATCCAGCCAGACGGCGTGCGGCGTGTTGCCCGGCCCGACGGCCAGCGCGGCGCGGCTGCCCGTACCGACGGTGATCGCCGGAGACCATAAGACGCCGTTCCACCAGCGGTGCCAGACGTATTTCACGCTGAGCGTCGGCGAGATGTCCACCATTTCTTCCCAGACGACATGCTCGGCGCCGCTGGGCGCTACGATGAGCGCCGGGTTGCGCGAGTCGGTGGATGTGTTTGAAATATTGACCAGCGACAGCCCGGCATTCGCGATGCGCGCGCCCGCCAGCGCGACGACCATCGCCATCGCTGCACAGGACGCGAGCACCGCCAAAACACGCCTCATAGGTTTTCTCCGTAAAAGTGGCCCGCTCCGGGCAGGCGCTACAAACAGAGTGCCCCTCTCCTGCAGCGCAGGAGAGGGGTTGGAGGGGGTGAAAGAAGATGGTCTGGCTATTTGCTGCGCTCGACCTGGATGCGAATGGCACGCACACTGCCATCGCCCATCATGGAGCCTAGCACTTCGACAGTTGCGCCGACCTTGGCCGCGCCGTGGCTTTCGTCGATCATCGTCTGCGCATCGACCGTGACGGTCTTGCCGCCGATGGTCCACGTATTGCCGTTGATCGCAGTGATCGTGCCCTTGAACTCGACCTTCTGCGGCTCCGGTTTCTGCACGACGATCTTGGTTGCCGTCAGGATGGCGCCGCTCTTGATGGCGCGCACTTCAGCCATCAGGCCGATCTGCGGCGTGCCGCTGATCACCGTATTGGCGTCCACGATGACGTTCTTGCCGCCGACCGTCCACTGGGTGTCACTGAAGGCGCTGATGATGCCCTTGAATTCGACGCGTTCGGTCTCGTGCTTGGCCGACTCAACCTTGATCTTCAAGGCGACCAGGGTGCCGTCTGACAGTCTCGATGCTTTCACTTCGGCGATGGCGCCCACAGCCGGCGTTCCGCTGATGACCGTCTGCGCCGTGATTGACAGCGTCTTGCCGGCCACAACCCACTGTGTATCGCTGAAGGACAGGATGGGGCCGCGGAACTCGATCTTCTCGACCTCGGCGCCTGGCGCGTGCTCCACGCTGATTTCCTTGGCGAGAAGAATCGTGCCTTCCCCGGGCAACTTGTAGCCTTCGACCTCGACATACGCGCCAACCACAACAGCGGCGGCGTTCGGCTCGTACTTCGTGTTGGCGTCGGTCTGGAAGGTCATGTCATCAATCGTCACGCTGCCGGTGATCACTTCTTTCACCGTGCCGCGCACATGAATCTCGGCGGGGCGCGTGGCTGTGGCGGTCGGCGTACAGTCCGACGCGCCGGTACTCCTTGCTGACGGCTCGCAGGTGGCGGTGGCCGTCGCGGTCTTGGTGGCGGTCGGCGTACAGCCGCCCGGCACGACCGAATTCGGCGACGACGGCGTGCAGGTGGCCGTCGCGGTTACGGTGCTGGTGGCGGTGGCGGTCGGCGTGCAGCCGCCCGAACCAACGGAGCTCGGCGACGACGGCGCGCAGGTGGCCGTGGCCGTTGCGGTGTCCGTGCTGGTGGCCGTGGCAGTCGCGGTGTCCGTGCTGGTGGCCGTGGCGGTCGCGGTGTCCGTGCTGGTGGCCGTACCTGTGCCGCTCGATGGGGCGTAGCGTGCCGTGTCGCTCGTCAGGGCAGCCATGGCTGGCATGATTCCCATGACAACAAAAAGGAATACTGCCAACAGGGTAACAACGGGTATGCGCTGGATGGTGCGCTTCATACTAGTTTCCTCCCGGTAGATTATTACTGACTGGATTTTCAACGTCATTGACTAGAACGATGCTGGTCAAGAAACGATACAGCGATTTCCACGTATTTTGCCAGCAAAATAGCCAAAATAGGCCGAGAGATCTCTCGCATTGGACAATCCAATCCCTGGAAACCCTCGTATAACAGATGCGTTCTTCGATGTCCGATCCATGAATAGCAGGTAGCTTTGCGGAGAAACGGCATTGACAACCCGTGGCGATCACGATTCAATCGCCGCCGTGTTGCGCGGGCGACGTGCTTTTCGCCCAACCGGGCCGGGGTGTGCTACAATCTACTCGCGCGCGTGATGGCAGCCCGCGCGGTCCCGTCTCAGCGCCGGGGAGGTCGCGCGCGGATGAATTCTATGCAGGAAAAAGTGAAGCAGTTCCACGAGGCGTATGGCTTGGACGACCCGCCTGGCCCGTGCATACCGGCGCCCGATGCGGTGCGCCTGCGCCTGCACTTGATCGAGGAAGAAGCCGCAGAGTTCCGGCTGTCCAGCGAAGCCGGCCACCTGGCGGATTCGATTAAGGAGTTGTGCGATCTGCTCTATGTGGTGCTGGGCGCGGCCAACGCGTATGGCATTGACATTGAGCCGTTTTTCGATGAAGTTCACCGCAGCAACATGACCAAGCTGTGGCCCGGCGGCGAAGTGCGCAAGAATGCGCTGGGCAAAGTCATCAAACCGCCGACATACTCACCGGCCGACATCGAACGAATTCTGGATCCGATGCGGGCCGGAGAATTCGCAGACCGACAGGCAAACGATCTTTCATGAGCACCTCTCGCGACGAACGACACGCAGCGCTGCAGGCTCGCCTGCAGTCGGCCCGACGACAAGCGCCGGACCTCATTCCGGCGATTGACTACTACGGCGCGCTCGTTGCGGCGCTCATCGATGAAGAGCCGCACGTCGACCCGCCGCCGCTGGATTCCGACGGCGTGGCGCGCAAGTTCGCTGCCGGCGAGCCGATCCTGCCGGGTGAGTCACTTGGTCTCGATGAGGACGCCATACGCGCGCTTCTCGTCAAGCTGTGCCTGGCCACCGAGTCGTTCGGCAAGGTACCGTCGGACCTCAACCCGCGCCGCCTGTCGTGGTTCCAGGGCTATCGCGCCGACCGCGACCCGTCGTATGCGCGGGGCGTGGACGCCGCCAGGATCCGGCATGCGGTGGAGGAGCAATCGCTCGACTGGGGCGAATTGATGGGCCGGCTGACCACCGGCGAAGACGCTGACCTGGCTGAGTTGGCCGACCGCAACCGACTTGATGCCGCACTGCTGGCCACGCTGGCGCGCTTGGCCATGCGCCCTACGATGGCCGCCTTTGCGACTGCGTTCGAGCCACTGGTGCGCGCACACGAAGCCGCCTGGGGCCGTGACACGTGCCCGATGTGCGGCAGCGCGCCCGCCCTGGGTGAGCACCGCGACGGCGCGGCTTTCCGGCGCATGCGCTGCGCGACATGCGGCGCAGCCTGGCCGCTGCAGGTGGATCGCTGCGTGGACGTGAAGAGCGTCAACGCGGAGGAGCCGCTGGCTGACGAGGTGGTGCTGCTGGAGGAACTGCTGACGCTTGCGCGTGATGCCGGCGTCGGCGGCGAGGGACAGGCCAAGACGTAGCGCGCGGCGCAGGACGAAAGCGATCATGTTTGCACATGCGCGTCCGGCACGACCGGGCGACTACTGCGTGCTGCTGGCAGCCGACAGCGATCTGCCCCGGCTGCACGCGCGATTGGCCCAGTTGCAGCGTCGCTGTGGCGGCCACCGTGCCGAGCCGGTGCACCTCACCTGCCAGCGCTTTGTGGCCCCGCCGGAGGCGCTCGAGGAGTTCCTGAGCTTGTTCCGGCCGATCACGCTGGCGTGCGCGCGGATCATCGTCGAAGCCAACTCGCTGGTCAAGTGGCAGGCGCCTGGCCGCCGCGACCGCAGCCTGCGCTGGGGCATCACGCTGACGCCGGCGCTGCGTGCGTTCGCGGCGATGAGTGAACAGGTACTGGTGGCCGCCGGCGGCGCTCCGCTGTACACGTCGGGATGGCTGCCGTCGCTGGTAACCGCTCTGGAGGGCATCGAGGACATCAGTTTCGACCCAAACCAGTTGACGACTGACACCTTTCCGTATGAATTGTTCGAGGCGCGACGCGTGCTGGTGACGCGTATCGCCGGCGCGGGCGAGTATGTCGTCGAGCACGAATTGGTGCTGGGCTCCTGAGCAGCGCGCGCCCTCTCGCGCAAGCACAAAACCGTGCGCGGCCCCTGGTCCGGTGCGGTTTTCTTGTTTCAGACGGCGTCGCGCATCAGTCGGGCGTGTCCAGTGCGCCGCTCAACGCCTCGTAGTGTGCTGCGTAGTGCTCGATGACATGCGCGACGACCCACGCCGCGTTCATCGACGCGCCATCTGCGGTTCGCTGCGCTGTCTCGGCGCGCAAACTGCCGGACGGCACGCGCTTGAGCGCGTCCACCAGCGAGCGGTGCGAACGGCGAAACTCCTCCATGATGCGCGCTAGCGGCATGCCGCGACCGGGCTTGCCGGCGTGTTCGCGGTCGATGCCCATGCTGATCGGCTGTCCGCGCGCAAGGTCCGCCAGCGCTTTCACTGCTTCGCTGCTGCCGTGCGCGAGGTGAGCGAATACGTCGAGTGCCGTCCAGTCACTGCCGGCGATCGATCGCTCGAAGTCGGCAGCGCGGAACTGCTGCACCAGTTCCAGCATCGCCCGGTGCTCCGCTTCCAGGTGCTCGATCAGGTCGCTGGCGCTCATGACTACTCCCGGTTTGTGGATGAATCGAGCTGCGCGGCAGCATCCGCGTCAAGATACCAGTGCGGCGGCCCGGATTCCGGCTGTATGGCGGTCACCGGCAGTTCAGGGAGGACGCGCGGCGCACGCAGTGCCTGTGCCACGCGGGCGGCTTTGCCGGCACCACTGATAACTATCCAGACCCGCGCGGCGCGGTTCAATACGGCCGGCGTCAGCGTCACGCGCGGGAGCAGCGGCGGTGGGGGGATGTCGTGCGCGACGGCCAGCGCCCAATGCGTCGCTTCACGCAGTGCCGGACTGCCAGGAAAGAGCGATGCCGTGTGCCCGTCGTCGCCCATACCGAGCAATACCAGGTCGAAGGTCGATCCGGTGGCGCCGAAAGTTCGGTGCAGTACCTGCTCATAGCGCTCGGCTGCGGTCTGTGCTCCGCGTTCGGCCTCGATGCGGTGGATCTGGTCGGCCGGAATCGGCACCAAACGCAGCAGCGTCTCGTGCGCCATGCCGTAGTTGCTCTCCGGATGATCAGGTGGCACCGCACGCTCGTCGCTCCAGAACACGTGAACGCGACTCCAGTCAATTGTGCCCGCAAGCTCCGGGCGGGCAAGCAGCCGGTGGTACGCGCGCGGCGGACCGCCGCCCGACAGGCAGAGCGCAAACCGCCCGGTGCGCGCGATGCGGTCACGAGCCGTCGCGGCGATGCCGGCGGCGACCATCTCCGCCAGCGCGGCAGCAGAGGGTAGAACCTGTACGTTGGTCATCATGTGGGCAGTCGAAACGACAGAGCCCCGGCAGTTACCCGGCCGGGGCTCGTCGAATGCCATGCAGTCGTGCCTACTTGGTCAGCGGGACGACCTTTTCGACCTCGTCGGCGACCCAGCCAAGGCCGACGGACTCGAACCGGCTGCGGGTCGGGATGCCGCGGTCGTCGTAGCCATTTTCATTGTAGAAGTACTCGACGCTGGCGTCGAACTCGGCTTCGGTCAGCGCGATGCCGTCGCTCTTTCCGCCGGTCAGCGGCTTGAACATCTTCGTGGGCAGCGCGTCGTCGGCGCGCTTCAACCCGTCGCGCGAGTTGAACGCACGCATCATCAACTGTCGCCGCTCGCCGACGGTCATCATTTCGTCCATCGTCATGTTCCAGCCGGCCGACATATTGATTACGTTGAGCATCTCTTCCGGCCCGTACAACTGCCACGAGCCGCCAAAGACGAAGTTGCACAGGCAGGCTGAATTCAGCACGCCGTACAGGTTCATCGTGCGCGAGGCAAAGCGCACCTTCTCCTGGTTCAGGACGAACTTGTCCTGCGGGTTGTCCAACCCTAGCATGTGCAGCCGCCCGAGCGCCGCCGCGCCGGAGTTCGGCATGTACGACGTGTCATGTTCCGACGATTCGTGGTCGGCGCCGTGCGCGTTGACGGCGTAGACCAGGCCGAGCGAGCGTTTCACCTGCGGCATGTGCGCAGGGAACTCCTGGCCTTTGCACGCGACCACGTAGTCCTCCGCGCCGTGCCCGATCATCTTCGCCGCGCGCGCCGAGCCTTCGGCCAGCACGTTGCCAAAGCCCTCGCGGTTGAAGATCTTCATCATCATGTCAAGCATCGCCGCGCCGTTGCCGAAACGCAGGTCGACGCCGCCGGTTTCGGCTTGCCCGATAACCTCGTTCTCGTACAGATCCATGCCGAACGCGACGGTTGCGCCGCAGGAGATTGTGTCCACGCCGTAAGCGTTGGCCAGTTCGTTCGCCTTCAATACCGCCGGCATGTCGCGCACGCTGCAGTACGATCCGAACGTGGCCAGTGTCTCGTATTCGGGACCGCCGTAGACAGGATCGACTTTGAGCGACTCTTCCTGCACCACGCGCTTGCAGCGCACGGAGCAGGCGAAGCAGGTCTCGCGCTTGAGCAGGAATTCATCGTACAGGCGCTGGCCGCTGATGTCCTGCGCGCCGTCGAATACGCCGGCATCCCAGTTGTGGGTCGGCAGGCCGCCGCCGGCCTGCTGGCCCATGACGACCCCCGGCGTGCCGAGCAGGCCGAACGTGAACTCGTTGACCGTTTTCTTGGCGCCGTCCTTGTGGATGACGTTCAGCAGCTTGCCGTCGGCGAGGCTGGGCTTGCTGTGGCCGCGCACGACGATCGCCTTGAGCAGCTTGGAGCCCATCACGGCGCCCATGCCGGTGCGACCCGCGGCACGGTTCGACATGTTCATGACGGCCGCGAAGCGCACTTTGTTCTCGCCGGCGGGGCCGATCTGGAAGATCTCGAGGTCGTTGTCTTTGTATTCGGCTTTGAGAATCTTGTCCACGTCGCCGGTCACTTTGCCCCACAGGTGGGCCGCGTCGCGCAGTTCGTACGCGCCGTCGTGCACCCAGAGGTACACCGGTTTGGGCGACTTGCCATACACGACCACGCCGTCGAAGCCGGCGAATTTCAGTTCAGCCGGCCAGTAGCCGCCGGCCTGCGCGTCGCCGATGCCATTGACCAGCGGCGACTTGGCATTGACGCTGACGCGCGAGTTGCCCGAAATCGGCGCGCCCGTCGCCCCGCCGATGAAGAACGTCAGCGTGTTGCGCGGATCGAATGCATCGATCTGGGCGGGCGTGTGCTTCAGGATGTAATACAGGCCCATGGCGCTGCCGCCCAGGTAGGTGCGGTAGAATTTCTCGTCCGGTTGTTCCACCCACAGCTTGCTATTGCTCAAATCAACATGCAGGATTTTGCCGGCGTAACCGTGCATCGCGTTCCTCCAGTTGGGAAATGGGATTAGCCCGTGGCTTCGATTGTCCTAGCTGTGAACAAAAGCACAATGGTTTGTATTATAGTCACGAACTCCCCGAAAGTCTAGTGTTCCGCGCTTTGGCGTATAATGGCCGCGATCTCTTGCACGAGGAGCATGCTATGAAATGGCTAACACGTGAGCGGATTCGTATGGATCGCGTGGCGTCGGCCTGGCTGATCAAACGCTTCATCGATCCGGCGGCCGAATTTATCTTTGCCGCCGGCAACGACGCCGCCGAGCAGGCCGCGCGCCTGGCGGCGACGCCGTTCGTTGTGCCGCGCGCCGAATTGTCGCGGCAGGGCGACCGCATCACCTTCGATGTCATACTGGCGAAATACAACCTCGGCGATCCGGCGTTGCGCAAGATGGCTGACATCATGCGCGCGGCCGATGTGTCGGCGCAGCGCGGGGCACAACCCGAGTCCGAGGGTGTGCGCGCCATCGTGCACGGTTTCTTCCTGCTGGACCTGCCGGATCCGCAGGCGCTGGACCTGCAACTACCGGCGTTGGACGCGCTGTACCGCTACTGCCAGGAACAGACGGCTCCGAAGTAGCTTGAGCGGGCGCCGTGCGCCCGCATTTAGGGCGATTGCGCCGGCAGGAGAATCTCGTACATAACCGGCGCGCCGCCGTGCGGCGGCGTTAGCGTCTTGATCTGCGCCAACGGATACACCACCGCGAAAGCGTGCGCCGTCTCGGCGAGCGACTCGTCGAGAAAGATCGCGGTGGGCTGCCACCCCGCATCGGTTGCCAATGGCTGCTGCGCGCCATCCCAGGTTCGCGCCGGAGTGATATCGGGTGCCAGGAAGCGGATCGTCGGGGCTTCGCGGTAGCGCTCGGTCAGCACGATGGTGTGTGTTGGCGCCAGCCGGCGCATTTCGTTTGCGGTCCACGTTTCGGCGATCGAGTGCGCGCGCCAGACGGCGTCGTCGTGCGCCTGCCGGTTGAAGTACGTGTCGAGATTGCTCCAGCCGATGACGAGGAGCAGTACCGTGACGGCTGTGGCGGCGAGGCGTGGTCGGACACCCATCTGTTCGCGCGCAAGCTTGATGACGGCGGTCAGTCCGTACGTGCAGGCGTAAAGCGCCGCCGGCAGCATCCCGATGGCGCGCAGGGCGTGCGGCGCTTCCCAGTCGGTAGCGAGCGCGCCCGCCTGCATCATCGCCGCGAACACCACCAGCATGATGGCGTTCGGCGCGCGGCGCAGCCGCGCCAGCACGAGCGCGCCGCCCAGCATGAAGAGCACGCCGGTCGCGTCGTCGAACATCGGCGCGCCGGGTAGGTTGTGCCGCCCGTTGGCGTCCCCGCTCGCGTTGAACATGCCAAGATGGCGGATGATGCTGGATGCTACGGCGACCGCCAGGTCGGGCTCCGCGCGTTCATAGAATACCGACGCGCTGTTGTTGCGGTCAAAGAAAACGTCCGGTTTGGCGACGGCGTACGCGACGATCGGCGCGCTGGCGAGCCAGAGCCCGGTGATGAACATCAGTGTGTGCGCTCGGAATGCCATCACGGCGGCCAGCGAGCGCGCCCGCCACGCAGCAGCGGCGGCGACAGCGATGCCGCCGCTGATCACCAACAGCGCATATATGCGCATCGGCAGGTAGAAGCCGAGGCCAAGTCCAATCACCAGCCCGGCCAGCGCGAAATCGGATTGGTGGCGGTTGCGCAGGCCCCGGTCGAGGAGGAACGCCGATGTGAACATGAAAAACAGCGTCGAATTCGCGTCGAACAGGATGCGCGACAGCGTCAGATCGTAGCGCATCGTCGCGAGCAGCGCCGCGGCGAGCAGTCCGCCGCGCGCATCACCGCCGAACCATCGCCTGAAGAGCAGAAACGCCGCCAGCATATTGAGCAGGCTGAACGCCGTCGCAACCGACCGCAGTGTGGATACTGTGTCGCCAAGAAACGCGAATGCGAGCGCGACCAGGTACATATGGTGTGCCGGTCGCTCGACATACGGGATGTAGACCGGCCGGTACGTCGGATCGGCTAGCATCTGACGAGCGGCAATGCCCTCGCGCGCCTCGTCCAGCCAGAGACCGGCTGGAATCTGGTCGTTGGCACACAGTCGCGGTACGATCGCGATAAACAGCACGACGAACAGCATGGCCCATTCCAGCCACTGTGCGCGGGTTGAGCGCGAGGGTGCAGCGTTATGTGTCCAGAGCGACGGCACGAAGAGAGCGATTGACGCGAGCCAAAGCAGCCAGCCGAAACCATTCTGTTCGGCGACAAACAGCGCAAAGCCGATGATCGACGCCAGCCATGCCATGGTGAGCAGCGGCCGGGAGATGGGGCGCGCAGTCTCCGGCGGCTCGACCAGCAGAGGCTGCGGGACGCTCAGCGGTTCGATGCCGCGCATGCTGTGCGCGAACAGTAGGGCGGCAGCGGCGAATAGCGCCAGCCCGTCCACAGGCACCGGCGAACGCATGACCCACTGCGCCGTCCATGCCAGTCCAATGGACAGCACACACTCTATGGGCCGCCGGTATCGGGACGCGAAGCGCGCGGAGTCTATCATCATACGCTACGCGATACTATACCACGAACCATACCGCTCCGCGCAGTGCGGCGTGGCTGCCGGTTCGTTTCAGCTCTGGGGCGGAGAGAAGCCAGGAGACTGCTAACACCACGTCATGCCCGCGTAGGGGCGCATGGCCATGCGCCCGCATCCAAGAGTTGCCTCTGGACTCCCGCTTTCGCGGGAGTGACGATGTGGACGGCTGTATGGTCATGCGCCAAATCTCGCCCCCAATCTGAAATACACCCGTGGCTGCGCCCTGCTCCCGGTGATTGTATAATCAAGCGGGAGACGTACGATGGATACGCGCAGACAAGACGGGCGAATTGAACTAGCGGAGGGCGACATCACGCGCCTGCGCGTGGATGCCATCGTCAACGCAGCCAACAGCAGCCTGCTCGGCGGCGGCGGCGTTGACGGCGCGATCCATCGCGCCGCCGGCCCGGGTCTGCTGGCCGAATGCCGCCGACTGAACGGCTGCGCCACGGGCGAGGCCAAGCTTACGGGCGGGTACGCGTTGCCGGCGCGATACGTGATTCACACCGTCGGGCCGGTCTGGCGTGGCGGTGCATACGGGGAGGCCGATCTGCTGGCCGCCTGTTACCGTAACAGCCTGGCGCTTGCCCGCCAACACGGTCTGCGCAGCGTGGCCTTTCCCGCGATCAGCACCGGCGCATACGGATTCCCGCTGGCCGCTGCGGCCCGGATTGCGATTGCCACTATCCGGGACGTACTGTCCGAGGACTTGGTGCTCGAAAAAGCGATCCTGGTTTGTTTCGGGCGCTCCGCGTATGAGACCTATGCCACTGAACTTTCACACAGCACGGCGGAACGCCCATGAATATTCACGATCGGTTTGAGGGCGGCGCGTTGCCGCACTGGAATCGTTTTGCCGTCGGACATGCGCGGGTTGTCGAGGGCAGCGGCCCGTTGAGCCTCGTCGTCGGGCCGGCGCCGTCCGATGCGCTGACCGATGCCGAACTGAACGACCACCGCCTCTACGAGCGCGGCCGATGGCCGTGGCGGCCGCCGCTGCGTATGACCGTGCGGGCGCGCGCGTCGCACCCGGCCGGCGAACTGTCCGGCACCGCTGGGTTCGGGTTCTGGAACGCCCCGTTTGCGATCGACGCCGGCGCGGTCGATTCGCCGCAGGCGATCTGGTTCTTTCACGCGTCGCCGCCATCGTTTATGTCGATGTCACCGAACGGGCATGGCACCGGCTGGCGCGCACAGGTGCTCGCCGTGCCGCGCGTGCCGAAGCTGGCGCTGGTTGCGGCGGGCGCGGCCTGGTACCTGCTGAAACCGTTGCGCCCGCTGTTCTACCGTGCCGCGCAGACACAGGTTGGCGGCGGCGAGGCGCCGGTGCCGATGTCGCTGGCCGAGTGGCACGTCTACCGCATCGACTGGCGTCGCGAAGGCGTCGCGTTCTTCGTGGATGATCAACGCGTCTTTGCGACGCGCGCCGCGCCGCGCGGTCCGCTCGGTTTCTGCGCGTGGATAGATAACAGTGTGCTGGACGTTCGCGGCGAGCACTTTGCGTCCGGCTACGTTGCGATCGAACACCGGCAACTGCTGGAGTTGAGCGAGGTGCGCATTGAGCCGCTTTCGGCTGTCGCGTAGCGACTCCCCGGCGCGGCAGCGCGATTTGCCAGCGATCCCTGCTTCGGTGAAATCCCACCAGGTCAACCTGGAAGAAGGCATGTTCCACCACGTGATCGTGCCGCTGGAACGATTGGGTCGCGTGCCGATCGCGCTGTTGTTGGCGCCGTTCATCGTGCTGGATGGTGCGCTGGCGGGCTGGCTGGGACTGCTGCATGCCGGGGCGTTGCTGCTGGCCCACCTGGCCGACTGCGCCGTGTTGCGCGTGCTGCCTCGCTATCGCATTTCGTTCGGACCGGTGCAGACGCAGTGGCTGACGCTGGCGGTGCTCAGGTTGCTGGCGGCGCTTGCGCTGGCCGGCGCGGGCGCCTGGCTCGGCTTCGATGCCGGGTGGTCGGGCGTGGCGCTTCAGGCAGCCGGATTCCTGCTTATGCTCGATGGTTTTGTGTTCGAACCGGCAAGCTTGACCCTCTCCCGCATGGCGCTCGACGTGCCGTCGCTGCCGCCCGGGGAAACGGTGAGCCTGCTGCACGTTGCCGACATACACCTTGAACGGCACGGCACGCGCGAAAACCAGTTGCTAGAGTATATCCGGACACTGCATCCGGACGCGGTGCTGTTTACCGGCGACTTCCTGAACCTGTCCAACACGCATGATCCCGAGGCGCAGTGGCAGGCGCGGGCGCTCTGGACCGAGATCTGCGATCTGGCGCCCGTCTATGCCGTCAGCGGCAGCCCGCCGGTCGATCCGCACGACGTCGTCGGCAAGATCGTCGACGGCTTGCCGATCCACTGGCTCAAAGACGAATTGGTGGAACTGACCGTGCGCGATCATCACGTACACATTGTGGGCGTGACGTGCTCGCATGACCCGCATGCCGATGGCGAGCGCCTGCGCCGCGCGCTCGGGCAACGCGACAGCGCCGACGGCAACGTGCCGTTTACCGTTTTGCTGCATCACGCGCCGGACCTCGCGCCGCAGGCCGCCGCAACGGCGCTGGTGGATATGCACCTGGCGGGTCACACACACGGCGGGCAGGTGCGGCTGCCCGGCTTCGGCGCGCTCATGACCAACTCGATCTATCACAAGCAACTGGAGATGGGGCTATACAGGCTGGGCGACATGCTGCTCTACGTCAGCCGTGGTATTGGCCTCGAAGGCAAGGGCGCGCCGAGGGTGCGCTTCCTATGTCCACCGGAACTAACGCTGATCGAACTGGTGGGCGCCGGTTGAGCCGGCTCTCGAGCCGGGCGCGCATCGCGCTGGCGCTGCTGGTGTGCGCCGCGCTCGCCCTGCTGTCGTGGATGCTGACCACCGGCGGCGCGGCGATCGTGCCGGATGAGCAGTATGCGCGCATTGTGGCGTCCGGTGTGCTGCGCGTGGGCATGGACGCGTCGTTTCCGCCCTTCGAGTCGTTTGGCGCGGACGAGATCAGCGGCTTCGACGCCGACCTGTCGCGGGAGCTGGCCCGGCGCATGAACCTGCGCGCCGAGTTTGTGACCACCGGCTATGATGCGTTGTACGAAGAACTCGCCGCCGGCCATTACGATGTGATCGTCTCTGCGCTTCCGTACGACCGTCTGCGCTCGCAGGACGTGGCCTTCTCGGACATCTACTTTCGCGGCGGCGAGGTACTCCTGGTGCGGGCGGACGACCGCAAGCTCGCGGCGCTGGCTGATCTCAATGGGATGCTGCTGGGAGTCGAGTACGGCAGCAATGCCGACACGCTGGCGCGCCGCCTGCAGCGGCGCAACGGATACCGGGTGCAGACGTACACTTCGCTTGCGGACGCCGAGGTCGCACTGGAGGCGGGGGAAGTGCAGGCGCTACTGGCCGATGCCGTTTCGGCGCGATTGCTGAGTCGCAACCGGTCTGCACTGCGGATTGCCGGCGAGCCGGTCGGCGACGATCCGAATTTTGTGATTGCCATGCGCCTTAGCGCGCCGACGCTGCTGGCGACAATCAATCGGCACCTGCGCGCCATGGAGCGCGACGGCACGATGGCGCGCCTCATGGCGCGCTGGTTTTAGCGGCTACTGCAGCGTCACGTAGCTGGTCTTGCCGTCGCTGATCACAACTTCGATGCTGTACAGACGACCGTTAGCAATCGCCTGCACCAGCACGCGGCCGGTCTCCAGTTGGGGCATGGCGAAATTTTCCTTCCACTCTTCGTCCACGTTGACGGTGCGGTTCGGGTAGGTGTCGGTCTCGCGGTACGGCGTGTTCGGCTTGTCCACCCGGCGGAAGATAATGTGAGTGGTTGGGATCGGCTGGTTGCGCGCGTCGAGCAGGCGCCCCACCACATTGCCGGTGCCTGGATACGGCTTGATCCACAGCGCCGGATTGCGCGTGTGCGCGTAGTCGTTCGCCCCCACGCGCACTTCCAGGTGCAGGTGGGGGCCGATCGCCGCGGTGCCTTCCTCGCCCACATTCCCGATCGGATCGCCGGCCTTCACGCGCTGGCCGACCTGCACATTGATGCGCGACAGATGTCCATACAGCGTGTAGACCGGCTGCGACTGCCAGAATTGCTCGGCCTGCACCACGATCAGCGTCCCGTAAAAGTCGGTGTCCAACCCATAGGCAATTTTGTCATCGTGCCCGGCGACGATGACCAGTCCAGGGTTGGCTGCCAGCACCGGCGTGCCGACTTTGTTGTTGTCAAAATCCACGCCGCGATGCAGATAGAGGGAACCATCGCCGTATGAGCCGTAAAGGTAGGTCGGGTTCATATAGTCCTGGTAGACTGTAGAAATCGGCCGATCCAGCCAGTAATGCTCTTCCGGCGGCACCGGCGTCGGCGTCGGCGTGATCGTCGGCGTCTTCGTGATCGTCGGCGTGGGCGTGCGGGTTGGCGTCGGCGTCGCGGTTGGCGAGGTCGTCGGAGTGGGCGTGCGGGTTGGCGTCGGTGTTATCGTCGGCGTCCGCGTCACTGTTGGCGTCGGCGTCACTGTCGGCGTCGGGGTGATGGTGGGTGTTGGGGAGGCAAAGAGCGCCATGAAGGCCCCAGCGGTGGTCTCGTTGGCTACCATGCCGGTCGCACACAACAGCAGACCCGAGCAGGCAAAAAGAATGAACAGCGCCGCGAGACTGAACGATGGCTCGCGGCGCTCTGGCCGCCTGGGGTTGGGAGGCGCTTTCACGATGGTGGATGCGAAGTTGAGCGCAAACCGGCGAAGCGTGCCGGTTCGCGCCCGGTGGTTGGCAAGGCAGAATCTACTTTGTCCAGCTCAGACGCTCGCTGGTCCAATCCAGTCCGGCTCCCGACGCAAAGCCGCCGTCCAGCGTGAACAGTTGCCTGGGATCGCTTCCATCGGCGCGCATAGCCCAGACGGCCCACTGTCCTGAGCGGTTGCTGACAAACGCGATGAATTTGCCGTCCGGCGAGAAGACCGGCAGGCCATCGTCGCCGGGGCTGCTGGTCAAATTGCGCGCTGCGCCGCCGCTCAACGGAATGGCATACACTTCCCAGTTGCCGTCGCGGTTCGACATGAACAGGACGGTCGAGCCGTTGCCGGACGGCGCGGTATCGGTGCCGTCGCGCTCGTTGGCGGTCAGGAAGGTTGGCGATCCGCCATCGGGGTTCACACGGATGATACCGCACTGGCCGCTGCCGCCCCATTTGTCACAGCCGGTGTAGACAATCTGGCCGTCCGGCAGCCAGGTCGGGTAGCGGCCGATCAGGTCGATCTTGGGCGCGGTCCGAATTGGCGTACGGTTCTCAGGAGCGCCGCGCGCATCGACAATATACAGCCTCGACTGTCGATCGTCCAGGTCGGCGGCTGCAAACAATACGGTAGCGCCGTCCGGCGACCACGAGGGCAGCATCGACTCGACGGGTGTGTTGCCAATGTCAGTTTCCTGACCGGTATTGACATCCTTGATCAGGAGTTTCTGCTTGTTGTCGTCCATACCCATGGTGAGCAGACGTCCGCCATCGGGGCTGAACACGGGCTGCCGCCGACGGGGCGCGATTGTCGTGCGATTGGCGCCGTCGACGCCGGACAAAACCACATCGTAGATCGGACGGTCATGCACGCTCGGATTGAGCACGGTGAATGCGATTCGGCCGGATAGCACAACGGCGGGAACGGGCGTCGCCGTCGGCGGGCGTGGAACGGGCGTATTGGTCGGCGGCGCGGGCGTGTGGGTGGCCGCGGCGGTTGTTGCCGTCGGCGGTATGACGGTTGCGGTGGCCGGGAGCGCCGTCGGAGTTTCCGCCGCCACCGGGCTGGGTGTTGCCGTTGCAGTCGCGGTGGGCACAAGCGCCGCCGCTCCGGCCGGTGTCGGCGTCTCGGTTTCGATGTAGACGATGACCGGCGTCGCCACGAGCTTGGCGGTCTGCGGGACGGTCGTCGGCGCCGCGATGGTGACCACCACGGGGCTCGCGGCGGGCGGCAACGCCGTGGGCGTGACCGATGGCGTCGGCGTGCTCGTGACGCGCGACGCTGAGACTGCACGGGTCGCCGTTGCCGTCGCCTGCGCCGCGGCGGGCATGCTGCCGCCGAGCCCGCCGCTGCGCAGCAGCAGGACCAGGCCAATGCCGCTCAGGCACAGGAAGGTGACGCCGAAGAAGATGGCGCCGCCGGTGGCCAGCAAAACCCGGCGTGACATACGCGGCGTCGCCCGTGGCGCGGTGGTGGTGGCCGACGGCATGCCGGCACTCTTTGGTTCGGCGCTCGCCTCTTGCTGCGAGGCGACCAGGTCAGGAATGGCAAGCTGGTATCCACAGTGCCCGCAGAATGCAGCATGGAGGGCTATGTGCTCCCCGCAACGCGGGCAGTCCATCATGCCACTGCCATGGGAGTCGGCGCGCGGCGGTTCGCCCTGTGTCCAACGGTCATTCTTGTAGACGTACCAGTGCCCGGTCTGGGCGCCGATCATCCACGTGTGACCCTGCTCGTCCTCGAACCACAGGCGCGCAACCTGGCTCCGAAACTCCTCAGGCGACAGCGCGCCGGTGTTGAGTTTGCTTTTCAGCTCAAAAAAGTGCGCTTCCAGACTCTCGACTTCACTCATGCAGTACGAATGGCTCCTCGCCCGGCAAATAGCGCTACTCGGCGGAACACCACAACAGATCGTTTGCCACGCCAAGTACGCAAGCGGCATTTATTGTAACTGCGAAATCCGATTGCCCCAAAGTATCAGGCGCAATTCAAGTTACATGATATGGGAAACGGTCAACCGATGCGCGAGAATCCGATAGCGGGAAGAGCCTTGAGTCCGTGCGCGGTGTGGCTAATCCTCAATACGCTGGATGCGAACGGCGCTGACTTTGTATTCGGGGATCTTGGCCAACGGATCAACGGCGTCGTTGGTCAGGTCGTTGGCGGGCGCCTCGGCATAGTGGAACGGAATGAAGACAACACCCTTGACCGCTTTATTGGTCACATGGGCGCGCAGTTCGATCGCGCCCCGTCGCGAGGTAACCCGTACCCATTCGCCGTGCTCGATTGAGAGGTGAGCCGCGTCCTCCGGGTTGATTTCGACGAACGCCTCGGGCGAGGCGGTGTCTACCTGGGAATGCCGCGTGATGGTGCCGCCATGCCATTGGAACAGGACGCGGCCGGTCGTCAGCAGGAACGGGTACTCCGGGCTGGCGCTCTCGGCCGCCGGGTGGTATATCAGCGGGAAGAACTTGCCCCGACCGCGCGGGAACGTCTTCTCGAACAGGAACGGCGTGCCCGCGTGCTCCGTATCGGGCACCGGCCACTGCAAGCTCCCCCGCTCCAGCCGCTCGTACGTGACGCCTGCATAGGCTGGCACCAGTTCTCCCATTTCGCGCAAGACCTCGGCGGGAGACTGGTACTGCCAGTAGGCGCTGCGGGACACGCCCAGTTTTGTCTCGATCCGTTGCGCCAGGTCGCAGACAATCTGCCAGTCCGGCCGCGCCTGACCGCGCGGCGCGATCACCTGCCGCACGCGCTGCACGCGGCGATCGGTGTTGGTGAATGTGCCGTCCTTTTCGATCGCGCTGGTCGATGGCAGGAAGACGTCGGCCAGTGCGCCGGTTTCGTTGATGAAGAGGTCCTGCACGACCAGGAAATCGAGCTTGCTCAGGCATTGCTCGGCATGATGCAAGTTGGGCTCCGACATGAGCGGGTTCTCGCCCATGATGAACATCGCCTTGACGCGCCCATCGCCGGCGGCGGTAACGATTTCTGTGGTGGTCAGCCCGCGCCGCGGCGGCGGTGCGGCGCCCCAGCGGGCCGCGAATTTGGCGACGCTCTGCGGGTCTTCAACGGCCTGATAGCCGGGGAAGTGCCACGGCATCGCGCCGGCATCGCTGGCGCCTTGCACGTTGTTCTGGCCGCGCAGCGGGTTCAGGCCGGTGCCCGGGCGGCCGATGTGACCGGTGAGCAACGCCAGATGGACGAGCGACAGGGCATTATCGGTCCCGTGTGTGTGCTCCGGAATGCCGAGCGCCCAGAAGATCGATGCGTTTTTCGCGGTGGCGTACATGCGCGCCGCGCGGATGATGTCGGCGGCAGGCACCGCGCAGATCGAAGCGGCGAAATCCGGGGTGAAGCCCTCGATCGCTTTCGCGAACGCGTCAAAGCCTTCCGTGCGTTCGGCGATAAATCGCTCGTTGACAAGCCCTTCGCGGATAATGACGTTGGCCATTGCCGAGTACAGCGGCACATCGGTGCCGGGTCGCTGCGGCAGCCACAATTCGGCAAAGTCCACCATCTCGACGCGCCGCGGGTCGGCGACGATCAGTTTGGCGCCGTGCTTGCGGACCGCCTCCTTGAGCTGCAACGCGATAATCGGGTGCGATTCGGCGGTATTCGACCCGGTCACAATGATGACGTCCGACAGGGCGCATTCGGCCGCCGTGTTCGACATAGCCGACGACCCGACCGAAAGCATGAGCGCTACGACCGAACCCGCGTGGCACAGCCGAGTGCAGTGGTCGATATTGTTGGTCTGGAACACGGCGCGGAACAGCTTCTGCGCGAGGTAATTGTCTTCGGTGGTTGCTTTGGCGCACAAGAACGTGGCCAGCGCATCGGGGCCGTGACGGCGGTAGATCTCCGTGAATCGGTCGGCGACCAGATCGAGCGCCTCGTCCCACGTCGCCGGCTCAAAGTGGCCGTTGCGTTTGATCAGCGGCTCGGTCACGCGCTTGGGATGGTAGATGAAGTCCCAGCCGAACCGGCCCTTTACACACAGATTGCCGTGATTAACTACGGAGTCATACGGCGAGGTGGCTCGCAGGATCTGGTCGCCCTTGACGTGCAGTTCCAGCGTGCAGCCGACCCCACAGAAGGGGCAGGTAGTCGAAGTGACGGTTTCACCATCCATCAGCATTCTCCCGGGTAAGCGCTCCAGTGGTGCGTGTGGCCCTTCGCGGCGCGTGCATGCCCGACACGAATTATACCACGCCGAGGCGCATAAACATGTTATCGGTCACGTCTGCGCCGCAGCCGCTGGCGAAAATCGTTTGGGTAAGGATAACGCCTCTCGTATAATGAATCAGTACGCCGATGAGTAAATCTTCATTTGTTCGCGCGCTCCTGTTGGGAATGGTGCTGGCGATGCTGGCGGCAAGCCGCCAGGCCGGCGACGCGCAGGCGCAGACGCCTGCTGTCAAGCCCATTCTCTTGCGTTCAAGGCAGTTCACGCCGGCCGCCGGCGTCGAGCCGTCCGCGCGCGCGCACCTCCAGTCACAAACGCTTGGCTCCGGCCATGTCATTGTGCAGTTGGCCGATATTCCGACTGCGGAGGCGCGGGCTGCGTTGGCGGCGAGCGGAATCCGCCTGCTCGATTATCTGCCGGAGCGCGCCTGGTTCGCGGCCGTTACTCCGTCTGCCGCCGCAGACCTCGGTCGTGTATCGGGTCTGCGCTGGGTTGGCGCCATTCAGCCGGCGGATCGGCTGTCGGCATCGTTGCGCGGCGGCAGGGCGCCGCAGAGTGGCGATGGTACAGTATCGCTCTACATTCGGTACTTCGCTGACGTGGCCGAAGCCGACGCTCGGTCCGCGATCGGGCGTCATGGCGGCGTGGTCGATTCGAGCGATCCGGTGCTGCTGTTGTTGTTGGTCCGTGTGCCCGCGACCCAGCTAACGCCGCTGGCAAGCGAGGACGCCTTGCGCTGGATCACGCTGGCTCCGCCGCTGCCTTCGACGATGAATGACACGATCCGCTTGAAAATGCGGGTCAAGGATGTCCAGGACGCGCCGTACAACCTGAACGGCGCGGGCGTGGTGCTTGGTATCTGGGACTGTGGGCCGGTCGCGTCGCATGTTGACTTTGGGTCCCGCCTGATCAACGTGCCAGGCCAGATCGACGTCAACTGCGGCACAAACTGGCACTCGACACATGTAGCCGGCACGATGATTGGCGACGGGCAGAATAGTGTGGCGCAGGGCGGCACGGCGAACCAGTGGCGGGGGATGGCACCGGGGGCAACCCTGGTCTCATACGATTACGCGACGTCGCCGACCACGCCATACAACGAAATTCAAGGCGCCATCTCAAACTACGGCCTGGACATCAGCAACAATTCATGGGGCTTTCCACCGACCTATCCCGACACCTGCTCAGTATTGGGGAATTATGATAGCGCGACTTGGGCGGTGTATTATGATCAATTGGTGAACGGGCTATTGTCGAAGCTAATACCGATAGTGTTCTCCGCCGGTAACGAGCGTCAGAGCGCCTGTTCGCCCACCGGCTACCAGACTGTCATTGCCCCGGGAACGGCCAAGAACGTGGTCAGTGTGGGCGCAACGGATGTGTTCAACGACGCCATCGCGTCGTTCAGCTCGTGGGGACCGACGGATGACGGGCGCATCAAGCCGGACGTCGTCGCGCCTGGGTACAGCACCGTTACGCCATCAGGCTCGACGGTCTGCGCGTCTTCGCCGCCCTATGCGACGGGCATCAAGTCCACATGCCCCGGCGGTGGAGGGGTTGGATACGGACTGAAGTATGGCACGTCCATGTCAGCGCCGGCTGTCAGCGGTATGTTCGCGCTGATGCTCCAGCAGTACCGGCAGATGACCGGGCAATCCACGTCGATGTTGCTGCCATCCACGTTCAAGGCGCTGGCAATACAAGGTGCGGTCGATCTGGGCAACGCGGGGCCGGATTTTGTCTATGGCTGGGGCCGGGTCGATGCCAAGAACTCGGTGGACCTGGTGCGCACCGGACGCTGGCGCGAAGGTACCATCACCGGCGGATCGCTTGTCACGTATACAGCCAATGTGCTGTCGTGCGACACGTCGCTCAAGGTCACGCTGGCCTGGGACGATCTGGCCGGCTTGGAGAATGCCGCCAAGGAACTGGTGAACGACCTGGACCTGACGTTGACCGACCCGACGGGCACTACGACCTACTACCCGTGGGTGCTTGATGCGACCAACCCGTTGACCAACGCGATGCACGGCGTCGATTCGACCAACAATGTGGAACAGGTTTTGGTCAACAACCCGGCGACCGGCCCCTGGACAATCAAAGTCTATGGCGCTGTGTTTCCGTACGGGGGTGCGCAAAGGTACTCGGTCGTGAGCGAGGCGTTTAACACGCCGACGCTGGCTTCAGTATCGGCCACGCCGCTGCAGCCCGGCAGCACACTGGTGTTGCACGGCGCCAATTTCGAGCAGGGATGCAGCGCGCAGCCGCTGGTGGTGAACTTTGGCGGCGTAACCACGACGGTGCCCTCGAATGCGTTCACGCGCGACACCATTACCGTAACCGTGCCGCTCAACGCACAATCGGGACTCGTCAGCGTGACGACCCCAGCGGCGACGAGCAATGCGCTCTACATCGGCGTGACGCGGCCGCGCCTCTATCTGCCGGCCATTCTACGCGACTGGCCGCCCGCATTCAACTGGCTTGACGCCAGCGGCGGCACGCGCCTTCTCGATCCGGTCAATTTCCCTAACGCTGATGACGTTACGCAGACGGTTGCGCTGCCGTTCGCATTCACGTTTTATGGTAATACCTATTCGAGCGTCAATGTGTCGTCGAACGGCTTTGTAAGTTTTGGGTCGCTCGATAATTCGTACCCGCAGCACGAATGCATCCCATCTGCCACCACGCCGGATAATGCGATCTATGGCTACTGGGTCGATCTGGTGCCCAATGATGCCCGACCCGAGGCCGCCAGCTACGCGCGTGCGGTGTGGGCGAAGACCGTGAACGGCCTGTTTGTCATCGAGTGGCAGGAAGTGCCGCGCTTTTCGATGCAAGGCAGCGCCGTGCAGGTTGAGTCGTTTGAAATCGTACTGTACCCGCAAGGCTATGCCGTGCTCCAGTATCAGACCGTCGACGATACCGCCGACGTAACGATCGGCATTGAAGATAGTACGGGTAGCCGTGCGGACCAGCGCTTCTGCAGCGTTTCCAACCCGCCGCCCGGCACCGTCTACGGCACTGCTCCCTCGGCGGGAACCAGTTGGGCGCTGCTTGGGCAATAGGCTCGCGCGTGTCGAACGCTAACAGCGCTCCCGCCCGCTTCAACGTGCCGCTGACCGTGCGCCTGATCTTGCTGGCCGCGTTCGGCGCGCGTGCCTTCGGACTGGGCGCGCAAAGCCTCTGGTATGACGAAGCGGTCAGCCTCTTCCTGGCGCGCCAGCCCGTCGCCGATCTGATCGCGCACACCGCCGGCGACATCCATCCGCCGCTCTACTACTTGCTGCTGCACTACTGGCTGGCGTGGGCGGGAGCGAGCGAGTTTGCGGCGGCGTTCTTCTCGCTGTTCTTTGGTGTGCTGATGGTCGCCATCGGATTCCGGCTGGCGCGTGACTGGTTTGGCGCGCCCACCGCTGCGCTGGCTGCATTTCTGCTTGCGATTTCGTCGTTCCAGTTGTGGTACGCGCAGGAAATACGGATGTACACGCTGGCCGGCAGTCTGGTGCTGCTGTCCCTGTGGCTCGTGGAACGCATCTGGCGTGCCGGATTCAGCGTCCGCCGCAAGGCGTTCTGGACATTTTCCGCCGCGTACGCGGCGACGGTTGCGCTGGGGCTTTACACGCATTACTACTTTGTATTCCTGTGGGTTGCAGAGTTCTCATATGTAGCGATACTTCTGCTGATTGACCATGTCGCCTGGCGGGCTGGCGGGCGGCGCATCGCGCATGCGTTCAAGCGGCTACGCGGCAGAAACCGCGCCAACCTAGCGCCTGAGCAGCCGGCGACCGCATCTGGCGGTACGGCACTGGCGGCGCGGCGCGTCTGGCGCGCTGCCGCGGCCATCGTGCAGCATCCGCTGGTGCTGTGGTGTGTGGTGCAGGTTGGAGTCATTGCGTTGTTTGCGCCGTGGCTGCCGACTGCCGTCCGACAGGCGATCGATCCGCCGGTGCCGCCGTGGCGTTCGGTGGTAGCGTTAAGCGATGCGCTGGCCGAAGCCATCTATGCGCTGGCGTACGGCCAATCGATGCCACGGGCCTACGCGTCCGATCTGTTGGTGGGCTTGGTTCTGCTGCTCTGCGTGCTCGCGCTGGCATCGACGGTGCGCCGCCCGCGCGGAACCGATGGGCGCGGCATCGCCGGTCTGTGGTTGCTGGTGCTCAGCACGGCTGTCCCGTTCGCGCTGATCATGCTGGCCTCCGCGCGCGTGCCGCTGTTTCATGTGCGCTATATGTTCATCTTCTCCGGCGCGTTCGCCATTGTCGCCGCGGCTGGGTTGGCGCTGATCGCGCGCCGCTCGCCGCTGGTGACGGTGCTCCTGCTTGGCATACTGCTGGGCGGGATGGCGTATGCCGACATCGGCCGGCGGAACGCGCCCGAGTACGCCAAGGACGACTACCGCAGCGCGGTCGCTTACATTGAGGAGCGTATTCGGCCGGGCGATGCCATACTGATCAACGCTGGATATATTTACCCAGCATTCGTCTACTACTACCGCGGACCGATTGCGTGGCGTGGCCGCCTGACGGACTATCCAGCCGCCCATACGGATGGCCTGGTGGTGGCGCAAACCGGTTCACTGGATGCGTCACCAAATCTCGGTTGGGGCAGCGCGGCGTCCGATTTCTACGGCACCGACGAAACGGCGTCTGCCGCTGCGCTCGATCAGCTGCTGCGCGATCATCCGCGCCTGTGGGTGCTGCGCGCGAACGACACGGTCAATGACCCGCACGGCTTCATACGGGACTACCTGGCGAAAAACATGATCGCTGTGGACGAGATTACGGTGCCCGGCGAATCGTATGTCAAAGTCCAGACGTTTGTGGCGCGCGGCGTGGCGCTGAATGCATTTGGCGTTGCGACCGTGCCGGGTCAGGCTTTCAGTGGGCGCATCGAGTTAGCCGGCTATGCGGGCCCGCCAACCGTTACATCGGACGATAAACTCGACATCACGCTGTACTGGAAGGCGCTGGCGCCCATCGACGTGGACTACCATGTGTCGGTTGGCTTGTACGATGCGCGCGGGCGACGTTGGTCGGCGGTCGATGGCGTGCCGGTTGGCCGACTGATCCCGACGGGTGACTGGACAATTGGTCAGGTGCTGCCGGATGCGTGGCGTCTGCACGTGCCGCGCGGAACGCCGCCCGGCACGTATAATGTGCTGGTCACGCTGTACGATCCGTCGGGCGGCCGCCCGGTGCCCGTCGCCAATGGCGTTGACGGCGTGCGCGCACGCGCCGGGCAGGTGCAGATCGCACGGCCCGCGTCGACGGGCGGGTCGTCGCTGTGGCCGCCACGACCGGTGTTCGGAAGCGTTTTGGCGCTGGATCGCGTTGAACTATCGGCGGGACCGGTCAAACCGGGCGCCAGTGTGCATGCCGAACTGCTTTGGAATGCGTTCAAGACGCCGGCTGGCGACATGATTGTTGGATTGACGTTGGTTGACGACCGCGGCCGCCAATGGGCCGCGCAGGAATTGGCGCCCGTCGAAGGGCGGTACCCGGCGTCGCAATGGAGCGGCGGCGAATACGTCGCCGATAGCCACGATCTGCCGGTGCCTGCCGACGTGCCCAACGGTTCATACCATGTGATGCTCGCGCTGTTTGCCGCGCGCAATCACGAAGTGCTGGCCGCGCGCGCCGGGTGGTGGCCGCTAACGGCAGACAGCATCGAACTGGGAACGGTGACCATCCAGGGGCGCGAGCGGGTCATGCAGGCGCCGGCGAGCATCGGCAATGCAGCGCACGTTCGCTTCGGCGACAGCGCGCTGCTGGTCGGCTACGACATTGGGCGCGCGCCGGCCGTTGCCGCGAGCAACGTGCTCACGGCGACACTCTACTGGCAGTCGCTGTCAGCGGCGAAGGCGAACTACAAAGTCTTCGTGCATGTCGTCGGCAACAACGAGCAGATTGTCGGGCAGAAAGATGGCGAGCCGGGCGCCGGGGCATACCCGATGACGGGCTGGATCGAAGGGGAGTACCTGATCGACAGCTACCGCGTCGAGTTGCCGCCCAACCTTGCGGCCGGCGCTTACACGGTCTATATCGGAATGTACGATCCGGTTACGACGACGCGGCTGGCGATCATGGATGTGGACGGCAAACCGGCCGGCGACCGCTGGCGACTCGCCAGTCTCCAGTGGCCGTAAGGCTCAGCGGCTCAGGTGCGAACGACGGAGTTCTCCGCGTTGTACGGATTGGGCGTGTAACGGTCGGCCTGCCAGTCGTTCTGCCAGTCACTGCCATTGATGAGGTAGCGATATTGGTAGTCGCGCCCGGCGTCAAGCACCAGTGTCGTTTGCCAGACACCGTCATGGCGCTGTTTCAGCGGATGGGCAGTGTGATCCCAACCGTTGAAATCACCAACGACGTGTATCGTATCGGCCCAAATGCTGGCGGGCATCTCAAATGTGACGGCGACGCGTCCATCCGGGAGCGGCTTCTTATGTATCATGGATCGATCTTCCGATTAGTACGATTATTAATGACTCATTCTAGCATGCGGCAATTGGGGCGCAAAACACGCGTGCGCTCCGGCCCCCGACGGCGGTGGCCGGCATGAGACGCGCGCAGCGAATCAATCGGCGCGTTTGGATCGCATTACTGGCGCTGGCGATTGTCGCCAGTGGCTGGGGAGCATCTGCGGTGCGCTCGGCGCCGACCGGAGCGATTGTCGCGTCGGTCTATCGCCATTATCACTGGGACATTTACGTATTGGACACCCAGGGCGAATTGTTGAAACGGTTGACGTTTGGGGAAGGCGATAACCGCGCCCCGGATTGGTCGCCGGACGGCGCGCGTATTGCGTTCGAATCCAACCGGGACGGCAACTGGTCGATCTATTCCGCCAATGCCGACGGTTCGGGCGCCAGGCGACTGACCACCGAACTGCGCTTCGAAGGCTCGCCGCGCTGGTCGCCGGACGGCCGCCGGATTGCTTACACGGCGGAGAAAGATGGCGACCTGGACGTGTGGGTCATGGATGTGGACGGCAGCCATGCGGTCGATCTGACGCCTAAATCGCAGGCGCACGACTACGATCCGGTGTGGTCGCCGGATGGCGCGCAGATCGCCTTCACGTCGATTCGGGATGGCAATAAAGAGATTTACTTGATGAATGCCGACGGTTCCGGTGTCCGCAATCTGACCCAGGAGAAGTCCGCCGACCAGGAGCACCCAGCCTGGTCGCCGGACGGCAAGCGCGTTGCGTTTGTCAGCGAGCGTAACGGTGCGCGGGAAATTGACGTCGTCGAAGTTGCGGCGCCACAGGCGTGGCGCCGCGTAACCGCGTTGGACTATAACCAGTGGCCGGCCTGGTCGCCAGATGGCTCTGCGCTCGCCTATGTATGGCAATCCGAAACCGAGCAGTCGCTCTGGCTGGCCGCGGCAGACGGCTCGCGCGCCGCGCCGTTGACTCACGACACGTACTGGTATCGCCAGCCTGACTGGAACGGACAGGCCGGGGTAGCGCGTGACCCGGCCAGCCTCGCGCGCGAAGACCAGCCGCTTTTCACGGAGACGGTCATGGTCAACCCGCCCGGTTCAGCCGACCCGTTCAATTTCGTCAAACTGCCGAATATGCGCATGACGCTCCCCGCCTCGTTGAGCGATCGGGTGGACGATTCGTTCATGGCCTGGCGGCAGCGCGTCAACCAGGTCTCGGGCTGGGATTTCCTGAACAACTTGAGCGAGTCGTACCGCCCGCTGTCGTTCAAGAGCAGCGCCTCCGACTATCTGTCATGGCACAAGGTGGGGCGCGCGGTTGATCTGCTCTGGGACTATCTAGGGCCGACCGGACGGAACATGGAGATTGCGCGCGAAGACTTGCTGGGCGAAACCTACTGGCGGGTTTACCTGCGCACGGCGAAACAGGACGGTTCGCTGGGCGAGCCGCTGCGGCAGGCGGTGTGGGACGTGAGCCCGCAGGCGCGCGCGCGCGCCGCCAACCGCGGCGGCTTGATCCGCGGCGTGTTGCCCGGCTACTATATCGACGTGACGGAACTGGCGCGTCAGTTCGGCTGGCGGCGCATCCCGTCGCATACACAGCCGGATTTTGACTGGCGCCGCGACTTCCAGGCGCTGGAGTATTGGCACTACCAGGCCTCCAGCGACGTAACGTGGTGGGAGGCGCTGCGTGAGGTTTACCCGCCGTCCGACTACAAAGAGTTATTCAGCTACGAATCGCTGGTGCGGCAGAGGTACGATACGCTCACGATGAACGAGAAAGGCATACCGCTGCCGCCCGACGTGACGCAGCGCTTCAGCCAGATGGTTCCGTAGGGTGCACTAGCGCGCCGGCGCAGCCGTCCCAATCGGCACGCGCGTCGTGTCGCGGGCGATTTCGCGCAGGGCGCTCTCCAACGTGACGCGCCAGCCATCTTCGATGGCGAGCGAAAACGTGTTGCGCCATACGGTCACGGCTTCCCCGATCGGTTTTGAGGCTCGCCACTCCAGCAGCGGCAGTCGGTCGCGGAAGCGTACCGTGACGCGGCCTGCGTCGGCCACGATCGCATCCACGCCCGCGCCCAGTCCGAGCGCTTTCAGACGAACCAGGTAGAGCAGGTTGCGCGCCGGGGCCGGCACCGGCCCGAAACGGTCGGCCAGCTCCCGTTCGAACTCCTCGACATCCGACGCCGCAACCAGTTCGGCCAGCCGGCGATAGAGCCGCAAACGCAACTCCTCGTCGATCACGTAATCCTTTGGCAGGTGCGCCGTCAGTGGCAGGTCGAGCGCCAGCGTCGGCCGGATGGTCGGCGCGGCGTCCTCAACCGGCGCAGCCTCCGCACGCTGGGCGGCCGGCAGTGACTCGCGCTTGTCGCGGATCGCCTGCGCCAGAAGCTTCGTATACAGATCGAAGCCGATGGCTGCGATGTGCCCGTGCTGCTTGGCGCCGAGCACGTCGCCCGCGCCGCGAATTTCGAGGTCGCGCATGGCGATCTTGAAGCCCGCGCCCAGTTCGCTCGACTCGAAGATCGCCTGCAGGCGTTTGCGCGCCACGTCGACCAGCGTCTTGTCGCGCGAGAACATCAAATAGGCGTAGGACTGGCGCGTGCTGCGCCCGACGCGCCCGCGCAACTGGTAGAGGTCGGCCAGCCCGAACTGGTCGGCGCGATTGACGATGATCGTGTTGACGTTGGGCAGGTCGATGCCGCTCTCGATGATCGTCGTGCAGACCAGCACGTCGTAGCGCCCCTCGCCGAACTCGAGCATGACCCGTTCGAGCTCGCGCTCCCTCATCTGCCCGTGGCCCACGACCACGCGGGCATCGCCGGCCAGCCGGCGAATGCGCGCCGCGACCTGCTCGATGCCCTCCACGCGGTTGTGGACGAAGAACACCTGCCCGTTGCGCCCGAGTTCGCGCAGGATGGCCTGCTTGATCAGCGCCTCGTCGTACGCCATCACATACGTGCGAATCGGCAGGCGCTCTTCGGGCGGCGTGTCGATCGTGCTCATGTCGCGCGCGCCCATCAGCGCCATGTTGAGCGTGCGCGGGATCGGGGTGGCGGTCAGCGTCAGCACATCCACCTCGGTGCGCATCTGCTTGAGGCGCTCCTTGGCTTTGACGCCGAAGCGCTGTTCCTCGTCGATGACCAGCAGGCCAAGGTCTTTGAACAGCACGTCGTCCTGCAGCAGGCGGTGCGTGCCGATCACGATGTCCACGCCGCCTTGACTCAGGCTGGCCAAAATCTTCCGCTGCTGTGATTCGGTGCGGAAGCGCGAGAGCATCTCTACCGTGATCGGGAACGCTTTCATGCGCTCCTGGAATGTCTTGTGGTGCTGCTCGGCGAGCACGGTGGTCGGGACGAGTACGGCGACTTGCCGCCCGTCCATGACCGCCTTGAATGCGGCGCGCAGCGCAACCTCGGTCTTGCCGTAGCCGACGTCGCCGCAGATCAAGCGGTCCATCGGCCGCTCGGACTCCATGTCGCGTTTGATGGCGGCCAGTGCCCGCAGTTGGTCGGGCGTCTCGACGTACGGGAACGACTCTTCCAGTTCCTTCTGCCAGGGTGTGTCGCCGGCGAACGCGTGGCCTTGCACCGTCGCGCGCTTGCTGTACAGCACCATCAAGTCGTCGGCGATTTCCTCGACCGCTTTCAGCGCTTTGGCTTTGGCGGACTCCCAATCGGCGGTGCCGAGGCGGTGTACGGGTGGCGCGCCCTCGCCCGCGCCGACGTAGCGCGCAACACGGTCCGCCTGGTCCACCGGCACGTAGAGCTTGTCGCCGCCGGCGTACTCGAGCTGTAGGTATTCGCGCTCGACGCCGCCGAAATCGCGACGCACGAGCCCGCCGTAGCGCGCGATGCCGTGCTCGACATGGACGACGTAGTCGCCAACGGTCAGATCGGCGTAGAACGACTCGATCGGCGCGGAGTGTTTCTCGGATGGGCGGCGCGGCTCCGGGCGCGCATAGCCGAATAACTCGGCGTCGGACAGGACGAGCAGCGCGCCGCCGGCTTCCGGCGCGTGCGCCTCAAAGCCTTCCGGCAGCACGCCGGGGACCAGTGTCAGCGGGTCCGTGCCGACCGTTTCGTTGATCGCCGCGCCAAGCCCGCGCTCCGTCGTCAATTCGCGGATGCGCTCGGCCTGCCGTGAGACGACCACGATGCGCTCGCCCTGTGCCAGCCGTTCCTGCCAGTGCGCGATGGCGTTCAGCAGCTTGCCGCCATAACGTGGCGCTGTATTGAAGCGTTCTTCCCAGTGGCCGAAGCCATCGTCGACCAGGCCGAAGGTCAGGTCGAGCGCGGGGTGCAGCGTCGTGAAGAGGTCGGAGACGGCTGCGGCGAAGCCTTCCGGCACGTCGCGCCGGCCGAGCGCGTCGGCGCGCAACTGCTCGACCTCGGCGCGCCACTCTGACGCGACGGCCTGCACCAGCGCCCACTCGTCGGCGACAATCAGCGTACCGTCGGGCAGATGGTCGAGCAGTGTGTACGGCCGTTCGTCGAGATAGGGCAGGTAGAACTCAACCTGCCGGAAACGGCGCGCCGCACTCAATTCCTCCAGATCGGTCGCGAAGTCGCGCTGCGCGGCGTCGTGGAGCGAGGCGTTTTCAACGAGACGGCGCAGCCGGCGGTACGCATCGGGGCCGTACTGCGGCAGCGCCTCGCTGGCCGGAATGATCTGCAGCGCCTCGAGCGCCTCTCGCGAGCGCTGCGACTGCAAGTCGAAGCGCCGGATCGAATCAATTTCGTCCCCGAAGAACTCGATGCGTGCGGGCGCGGCGTCGGCCGGCGACCAGATATCGACGATGCCGCCGCGATGCGCGAACTGGCCGCGCTCTTCAACCACGGTGACCGGCTCGTACCCGGCGTGCTGCCAGCCGGCCAGCAAGGGTCCCAGCGGGTGCGTCTCGTCGCGACGCAGGGCCTGCGCCCCGGCGCGGAATCGCTCCGGGCTGACGGTCTGCTGCATGAGTGCGCGCGCCGGGGCGACGATCAGCGGCGCGTGGCCGGATTGCAGCGCGCGCAGGACGGCCAGCCGCTGGTTGCGCGCCTCGGGCGCGATGGCGGCGCGCTCGAACGGCAATGCATCCGGCGCCGGGAAAAGCATCATCAGTTTGGGGTCGCCGGCCCAGCACGCAAGCTGGCGCATCAGGTCCAGCGCATGCTCGGGCTTGGCCGCGAGCACGACGACCGGCCGTCCCCAATCGGCGTGCAGCGCCGCCAGCACGGCCGCGCGCGCGGCGCCGAGCAGGTTGAGCCGCACGGGCGGTCCGCCGGCGCGCAGGCGCGCCATGAGTTCCGTGTGGTCGGCAGAATTCCGGAGGTAGGCCAGCAGGGCGGCGAGGTTCACGCGGCGTTGAAGCGGTTCATGGCGGTAATCAGGCCGTCCGCAATGAATGTCTCGATGGCGGCGACGGCGCGATCGTATGCGTCTTCGGCCAGGGGCAGCTCGTCGCGGTTGTACGCGCCGAGCACGTGGCTGACGCCGCCGCCGACCGGACGGCCGACGCCGATCCGCAGGCGCGCGAATGACTCGGTGCCGAGCTGCTCGATGATCGACTTCATACCGTTGTGACCGGCGCTGCCGCCGTCGGGGCGCAGGCGCAGCG
Source organism: Chloroflexota bacterium (assembly GCA_016235055.1). NCBI lineage: Bacteria > Bacillati > Chloroflexota > Chloroflexota bacterium. The sequence continues at coordinate 159,182 of JACRMK010000051.1, forward strand.
TGCCAAGCGGCAGATCGATCTCGTCGTACACAACCAGGAGGTCGGGCAGTTCGAGCTTGAGCCAGCGCACCAGCGGCCCCACGGCACGACCGCTGTCGTTCATGAATGTGAGCGGACGCGCTACCAGGACTTTTTCGCCGGCGATGGCGCCGCTGATGACCATGGCGTTGAACTGCATCTTGCGCAGTAGGAACTCATGGCGCGCGGCGAATCGATCGACGACCTGAAAGCCGGCGTTGTGGCGCGTGTTCGCGTACTGAGGCCCCGGGTTTCCGAGGCCGACGATCAACTTCATGCATGCTCCCAACACACAACGCCCGGTCTGTGCGAGACCGGGCATGAGCCGTCACGTTGTCTGCCTGGCCGGCGCGCTACAACCGGTTCAGGATGGCGCGCACGCTGATGTACACCAGGCTGATGACAACCAGCGCGGCCATCGCGCAAATGCCCCACGAGAGCGCCTCCATCAGGCCGGGCAGAAAGTCCAGGTTGATCAGCGGGCGCGAGTCGGGCGCCGCAGTGGCCGCGCGCGTTGGCGTGGCCCGCGCGGCACTGGTGGGCAGCACAACTGTCGGCGCCGGCAGCCGCGTCACGACAATGTTGATGGTCGCCGTCGGCGTGATCGCCTCGGTCGGCGTGGCGGTCGGTGTGCGCGTCGCTGCCCGGTTGGACACGACGATGGGCCGCACCTGCACCGGCGGGCATGGGAAGTTGCCCCGGATGTCGACCACGGTCAGGCGCACGGTGTACGGGCCGTCCGGCAGACTGCTCGTATCCCAGACGTCGAGCAGACCGGACTGCACCGCGGTGCGGCGCACGTCCGGCCCGACATTGGCAAATGACGAATCGCTTGGATTCGACGTGGGCGCGTACTCGACCTTGTAAAACTGGAACTGTGGGATGTTCGCGCTGCCGCTGATGTCAACCCGCCCGCGAACCGCATCGTTGGCCTTGGGCGATGTGATGGAGACGCCGCTGCAATCCTGCTGCAGCGCCGCCGCCCCGGCTGCGGGGACCCATGGCGCGAACAATAGGAACAACGCAAAGACCAATCGTCTCATATAGTCTAGTTTAACATACCCGTCGACCATGCGGAAAAACCGCGGCGCGTCAGCATGCCAGCGCATATCCGTCGCGCCGCGGGTCGGCCCCGCCGCCCAGCACGCCCGTCTCCGGGTCGCGCACGATGCCCTGCCCGCCGCCGACGACCCACGACCAGTCGGGCAGCACGTTCAGTGCGTGGCCGCGCCCGGCCAGGTCGGCGCGCACGGCTTCCGGCACGCGCGACTCGATGTCCACGGCGCGATCGCGGTAGATGCGCACACGCGGCGCTTCGATCGCTTCCTGGATGTTCATGCCGAACACGACAGCGTTCAGGATCATCTGCGTGGTGGTGTGCAGAATACCGTACGAACCAGGCGTGCCGATCGACAGCGCGAACTGGCCGCCGCGCGTCAACTGCGTTGGTGACATCATCATCTGCGCTGCCGGCTGCTCGCCACCCTTGAGGCGGTACGGGCTGTCGGGGTGCAGGTCGGCCCAGAACAACAGATTGTTCAGCAGCACGCCGGTGCCCGGCGCGGCAAAGCCGGAGCCGAAAACGTTGCCCAGCGTCTGCGTGACGGTGACCACATTGCCCGCCGCATCGGCGCACGCAAAGTGCGTGGTGTGCTCGTGCGGGAACTCGGCGGGGTTGCCGGCGGCCAATTCGTTGGGCAGCGGCGTTGAGTCAAACCGCTCGCCCGCGCTGGCGGCCGCGTGCAGGCGGTCGATGCGGGCGCATTGGCGCGCGGCATAGCCGTCTGTCAGCAGGCCGGCCACGATGCTCTGATCGCGCCGCGGTGCATACGCCAGGCGGTCGGCCGTGGCCAGCTTGATCGCCTCGATCAGAGCGTGCAGGTATTCCGCCGAGTTGTGGCCCATGCCCTCCAGATCCAGTCCCTCGATAATCTTGAGCGTGGCTGGTATCTGGAATGAGCAGTGCGGCAGGGGCACGGTGAAAAGTTCGTGGCCTCGGAAGGTTGCCTTGAGCGGCTCGCGCCAGACCGGTTGGTAGTCGGCCAGATCCGCTGCGGTCAGCCAGCCGCCGGCCGCTTGCACACTCTGGGCAATCTGGCGACCGATTGGGCCGCGATAGAACGCCTCGGCGCCGCCTTCGGCCAGCGTCTGGTAGGTGCGCGCGAGATCGGCTTGCTTGACGACCTGCCCGCTACGCGGCTCGGCAGCCAGGTAGATGCGCTGCGCCTCGGCCGAGCGCTCCAACGTCTTGCGCCCCAGTCCATAGAACTCGGCATTTTTCCAGGTGAGGGGCGCGCCTGCCTCGGCCAACTGGATGGCCGGGGCCAGCACCGTATGACGCGGCATCGTGCCGAAGCGCTCCAGCGCGGACAGCCAGCCGGCCGGATTGCCTGGCACCACGCAGGCACGTGGACCTCCGAGCTGTTCGTCGGCGGTCATCTGCGCCGGATCGGCAGCGCGCGGCGCGGGACCGACAAAGTCCAGCAGGTGCCGCTGGCCGCTGCGGGCGTCATAGATCATCATGAGGCCGATACCGCCGAAGCCCGACATATACGGTTCCACGACGTTCAGCGTGCTGGCGACGGCGACGGCCGCATCGACGGCGTTGCCGCCCTGGAGCAGCATGTGTAGCCCGGACGTGGAGGCCAGCGGATGCGCGGATGTCACGACGCCGCGACGACCCATGACGACGGGCCGGTATGCATTGCGATGCGGAGGCATAGGGATATCTCCTGTGCGGTAGGTGCTTGAGATGCATTCCATTATACCAGAGCCAAGCGCTCGTGACGCCACTCGCACGCACTGTGTTCGTCATCGATCGTGCACAGGCGGGCAGCCGACGGGCTTGTGTCCGCGTCCATGGGCCGCGAGTCGGTGACGGCTGGCCGGCATCCTCCTGCCGCGTCTGCGTTGGGGCGCGGGGGAGCGGGTGCGGAGACCGCGCCCGCACCGGGCTTATGCCGCTGCATTCGGAACAATAGACAATATTGGAAATAGGCCGCTGGTATGTTGAAACGCTAGTCCTCCGGGCCTTTGCGAGCGATCGTTGCTTATTTCCAATAATGTCTAATGTATACTGCCGCGCTTGTGCAAGGCAGAGACGCACTCCCACGGACCCCGGACTGCTCGAACTGCAGCAATTCTCAATTTGGAGTCTGTCCACCAGGTTGCCCCC